>JBOHEL010000107.1:0-11902 GCA_050700995.1 Sciscionella sp.
GCCGAACACGAACGTCCGCAGTCCGTCCGGGACCGCGGCAAACAGCGACCGGCCGTCGCCAGGTGCGAGTTCCAGGGTGGCGCGCAGTTCGTGCCAGGCCTCCAGTCCGGCCGGCGGCAGGGCGTCGAGCTGGTCCTGGACCTGCTCGTCATCGGTGACCCGGTACACGCTCCGGCTACAGCCCCGCCTTGGCGCGGGTAACCGACAACGGCTCGTCGGCGGGCACCGGCTCGCCGGTGCGCAGCTCGGCGGTGCGCCGCGCAATGCGCGCGAAGTTGTCCGGGTCGGCCTGGAGCGCGGCCACGCGCCGCCAGGACTCCACCGTGTCCAGCAGCGCGGACAACTCCAAGCTCGCGCGGGCCTCATCGAGGGCGACGGCGTAGGCGGTGTCGAACGCGGCGCGGTCCTCGGGCAGCAGCCCGGCCCGGATCACCGCCGGCGAGGCACCCGGCGCCGGCGGGTGCCGGCGCGACGAGGGCCCGGCAGCGTGCGGTGCGCTCATACCGAGCACGATAGTCGCTCGCACCGGCACCGGGACAGAACCGGGCACCAGCTTGCCCGCGCTGGCGTGGCCGCGGGCGAGTGGCCAGCCGGAACTGATCCGGCGCTGCAGGCCCAGCTCATCACCGCCACCCTCCACGGCCTCATGGCCCAGCGACATCTCGCACCGCGCTCGGTGTCGCGGACGAAGATCGCCGATGCCCTGGCCGACCCCATATCCGCGCGTGGGCGACGGCACTGCCGGAAGTTGCCGAGAAGCGGCACCATCTGTTCAGGCTGCCGGCGTGGCAGGTGCGTGGCAGGACCTTCGTCGGGACGGGCCGCGACGAGTCCACCGCGGTGTTCCGTATCGCCGAGGAATATGCCAACACGGCGGCCGGTACCGATCCCGAGCACGCTGCTGCCGTACGCCGCAAGGCCGCTCGGCGCAGCTTCCTCGGACTGGAGGTTCACCTAGCGGGCGTTGCCGCTAAGCGGGCAGAGGCATTCGTTCGTGAGGCGTGGGCTGCGCAGGCGCCGAAACGGTTGGTCAAACCAGTACACGGATCAGTGCCGAGGCAAGGCTGACACGCGTCCCTTGGATTCGTAGATTTGGGCTGGCCAGGTGAGACGTGCGGGGTGCTCGGCGGTGAGGCGGGCGCACCGCCGACGTTATTCAACCACAGGGTTGTATAAGGCCGCATAGAGCGCTACCATGAACAACCATCAGGTTGAATACGGGAGGTGTGTTGATGGCCGATCGACTCACAGCCGCGTTCGCGGCATTGGCCGACCCGACGCGCCGCGACATCGTGGCGCGGCTGGCCGGAGGCGACGCGACGGTCAACGAGCTGGCCGAGCCGTACCGGATCAGCGTGCAGGCGGTGTCCAAACACGTGAAGGTGCTGGAAACCGCACGGCTGGTCAGCCGCCGCCGCGTCGCCCAGCGCCGCCCCTGTCACCTGGAAGCCGACGTGTTCGACCTGATGACCAAGTGGATCGAGCGCTACCGGCGCGAGGCGGAGGAACGCTACCAGCGCCTGGATGCCGTGCTCGCCCGCATGCCCGCCGAACAGCCGCCCCCGACCGAGGGGGCCGAGTAGACAGGAGCAGCATCATGACCACCGCCGCCACACCGCAGACCCGGATCGAGGCCGACCCCGCACTGCCGACCATCCGTATCGTCCGCGACTTCGACGCCCCACCGCAGCGGGTTTACGGTGCCTACATCGACCCGGCGCTGGTCGAGCAGTGGCTCGGCCCGAAGGACACACCCACCCGCATCGAGCACTGGGACGCGCGCACCGGCGGCAGCTACCGCTACGCCTCCTGGCGCGCCAGCGAGAAGATCGCCTCCTTCTACGGTTCCTTCCACGAACTGCGCCCGAACCGGAGACTGGTACAGACCTTCACCTACGAAGGCGTTCCCGACGGCGTCAGCCTGGACACCGTCACCTTCGACGACCTCGACGACGGCCGCACCCGGGTCACCACCCTCTCCGTCGTGGACAACCTGCAGGCCCGCGACGCCATCATCGCCAGCGGCATGGAACACGGGGTCGTCGAGGGCTACGAGCAACTCGACGCGCTACTCGCCACCGAGTAGCGCCGGCCGCAGCAGTCGGTGTCCTCCCTGATCTTGCCCGTCTCGCGGCGTGGCTGAACTCAGGGAGGCTACGACGACAACCGCGCCGTACCGGCACCAAGAGCCACCGGCCTCACAGTGCACTGCACCACCCCAGCCCGAGCGCTTAGCAAAAGGTCCGCAGGGGGGATCCTGCTGCGTGATGCCCTTGGCGTGACCGGCTGGAGAGGTCAATCCTGGCCAAGGGCGATGAGTTTGCCCGATGCAGACGGTCATCACAGTCGACACCGCAAGTACTTCCTGGGGAGGCGCGATGAGTTCCGTTGTGACCGCGAGACTGGACCTACCGGGGGCGTGTCTGTATTACAACCCCGAAGCCGACCCGACTATCGGCACGCGCGCCGACGACCTGGCCCGGCTTCTCGCCCACCTGGATTGGGGGCAGGCCACGGTGGTGGGCGGCAGCGGCGGCGCGGTAACCGTGCTAACCCTCGCCAACACCACCCGGACGCGGTGGACACCGACCGTGATCGCCCACGAGCCACCGCTGGTCGAGCTGCTGCCCGACCGTGCAGAGCGTCACGCCGGTGAGCAGGAGGTGATCGACAAGTGGTTTGCTGGGGACCACGTGGGTTCCTGGCGGACGTTCTTGTCGAACGCGAACATGCAGATGCCCGAGGAGGCCTTCGACGCGATGTTCGGCGGCGAGCCGGGCCTGCAGGCGTTCACTGATACCAGCTTCCAGAACGCCCACCTGATGCGGCCCTCCATCCACTGGTGCCCCGACGCGGCGACGCTGCGCGACGGCGCGCCCCGAGTACTCGTCGAGATCGGGGAGGCCTCGGCTGGGCAGCTGTGCGACCGCGCCGCACGCGCCATGGCCACCGAGCTCGGCGTGGAATGAGACCACTGCGGTCTTCCGCGTCACCAAGGACGCTGCCGACGCGGCGGACGCAGCCGATCCCGAGCACGCCGCCGCTGTAGGCCGCACCGACGCTCGGCGCAGCTTCCTCGGGCTGGAGGTCCAGCTCGTCGACGTATCCGCCGAACGGATTCACCGGATCTGGAAATCGTGTCGGGATACTAAGGAGATCAATAGTAATTCGACGCCGATCATGGCTCTACCAGCGGTGTTGACTTACTTTTGGTCGGATTAGTATCTACCGGCACAGTAACACCCTCACGGGTTCAAATCCCGTATCCTCCGCAGTTCAGCGGCCCGGCACCCGTCAGCGAGCCGGGCCGCTTCCCTGCTGCCTTACGAGCGCGACGCCCGGCAGCGCCGCTGACGAGGCGCGCGACACCGCTACCTGTGATTGTCTCGGCGCCCAGACGGATCGGTGGCTATGTGCGCCTGCCGCGGGATTCGCGGCGGTGACTCTCGGTGCGGGCTACTGGCGCACGGGCAGGCGACCGTCGCCGACGGGGCCGAGGACCCCGCAGGAAGAATCAGCGCCCGAACCGGAAGCAACCGGGAACCGGCAAGGCGCCGACGACAGGCGAGACCTGCCCGCTACTGAGGGTTGAACCGCAGCACCTGCGGGTCGTGGTCGGAGGTCTGGTCGGCGAACTCGGAGTTGATGTGCACCACGTCGTAGTCCGCTCGGTGGATACCCGGTGAGGTCAGGGTGTGGTCGAGCACCTGGGAGTTGCCCTCGTACACGTAGCTGTAGCGCTGTTCGAGCGGCAGCCGGTCGATCAGATCGGTGAGCACGTGACCGCCGGTGAGCGTCGCGCGTGTGGGAGAGAACTGGTAGTCGTTCAGATCACCGAGCGTCACGATGTCGGCATGATGGTCCAGCCGCTCGATCCGCGCCGCGAAGTCATGCACCAGCGTGGCCTGCCGCTGGCGCTGCACCTCGGAAACGCGGGCGGGCGGCTGGTAGCGCCCCTCCATCGGCTGATCGCCGCCCTTGGAGTCGAAGTGGTTACCGATCACGAACACCCGCCTGCCGTGGAAACCGAACTCGGCGACCAGTGGCTTGCGGGAGTCCCGCCATGCCATGTTCTCCGGTGCGATCCGGCCGGGCGATGCGGACAGCGCCGGGTGACCTGGCGACCCGGTCACCGAGACCGGAGTGGTCGAACCACCGCCTGGAACATCCACAAAGGACACTCGCTGTGGGTTGAACAGGAAGACATTACGGATGTTGCCGCCAGGCTGGCCGCCGTCGGCGTCGTTGACCGGATTGATCTCCCGCCACTCGTAGCGCGGGCCACCGGCGGCCACGATGGCGTCGGTGAACTCCCGGAGCGTGGCATCCGCTGCCACCACGCCGTCGTCGGTCGGCCCGTCGTTGTCCTGGATCTCCTCAAGCGACAGGATGTCGGGGCTGGCCAGGTTGTGCACCACGCCTGTGGCCAACCGCGCGAACTTCGACGTGTCGTCCTTCGGTGAGAGGTTCTCCACGTTGTAGGTTGCGACCGCGAGCTCATCCCGCCGTTGCTTACGGGTGACCTCCGGCGTGATACCGCCATCCATCGGGGCGCCGAAGTGCGTGGCTGCGATCTGGTAGCCACCGAACTGGCTGTAAGACAGCGGGCCGGTGGTGGCGCCGCGCAACACGTCGCCCACGTTCACCCGAGGGCTGGAAGGTGCCCCTGGCAGGGCGGTCACCTCGATGCGTCCGGTGTTCGGCCGGTCGTATCCGGTGTAAACGGTGCCGCCACGTGCGGTCCGGTTCTGGTGTGGTTTGTCGGTCACGAACAGCTCGCCGTAGCTGTTCGAGGGACCGACGACGCGCGCGTTGTCGACCTCGACAAGCTCGCTCTCGTGCGCCTTGAAGAAATCCAGCGCGTAGCGGTGCGGGCGCAGCGGCCGCTTTTCGATGCTGCCGCCACCGGCGTCGGCGGCGAGCTTCCTCGGCACCGTGTTCTGCCGCAATCGCAGCGGCGCGGGCAGTGCGTTGCCGGAGGAGAGCACGGTCCAGCCCGCCCGCCTGATCTCGGTGACCGGCAGGTCGACGCTCTTCGCGGGCGCGGCGTCCGGGTAGTAATCGTCAACGGTGCCGGAGACCAGCACGGCGTCGCCTGGCTGTACATCGGGGGTTTGGGAGCCGGTGAACACCAACAGCCCGTGGCTGCCCTCGCCACCGTGGCGCTCGTCCTGGAAGTAGAAGCCCCTGGCGCGCCCCGCCGTCGACACCGCCGTCACCACGCCCGGTACGCCGGTGACCTGCTTACCGTCGTAGGGCGAGTCGAAGGTGCCGCCGTGAATGTCGGCGATGCTTACGCTCCCGGCGGTAGGTGCGGCGGCGGCCGGGAGGGCAGCGGTGCCCAGTGCGATGAGCGTCGCGGCGCCGAGCACTCCGGCGCGAGACGTGATCGATCTGTTCACCTTGTGTCCTCCTCCCCAACCCTGCGGCCATGCAACGGTCACGGCATCATCTCCCGATCGGGTGAACAAGGGAAGGCTCCCGGTCAAAGGGTGAACGCACTCTGTGAACATCTACCCTGACCTGATGACCCGGGTCCACCTGCACGTCGGCGCGCCGAAGACCGGCACCACCTACCTGCAAGGAGTGCTGTGGCGCAACCGGTCTTCCCTACGTGACAACGGGATCCTCTACCCGGCCTACAACTCCGAGGCCCACCTGCACGCGGCCATGGACCTACAAGCCGGACAACTCGCCCCCGAGCAGAACGTGAGTGTGCCGGGTACCTGGCAGCGCCTTGTCGCCGAAGCCCGCGACTGGCGGGGCACCACGGTGATCTCGCACGAGTCGTTCAGCACCGCCACGCGGGCCGAGATCGACGGCGCACTGAGTGACCTCTCCTTCGCCGACGTGCACCTGGTCTATACCGTGCGTGACCTCGGGCGCCAGATCCCGGCAGTGTGGCAGGAGGACGTGAAGAACCGCCACACTCTCGGGTTCGAGGAGTTCCTGGCGGACATCGCCGACCGGCCGCCGGAGGCGCACTGGCTGGTCGAGCTGTTCTGGCGGTTCCAGGACACGCTCGAAGTGCTGCGTCGGTGGGGCGGCTCGCTGCCGCCCGAGCGGGTGCATGTGGTGACGGTGCCGCCGAAGGGCAGCCCGCCTGGTCTGCTGTGGGAGCGGTTCGCACGGGTACTCGGGGCTGACCCGGCCACGTACGACTGCGAAATCGGCGTCGCCAACCGGTCACTCGGCTGGGCCGAGACGGAGCTGCTGCGACGGGTAAACCTGGCGGTGGAGTCGGCCGAGGCAGGCGTCGACCGGGACGGCTACGCCAGAGCGGTGCGCGACGTATTGGTGGATCAGGTGCTCGCAGGCCGCCGGGACACCGTGCCACTGCTGTTGCCTGCTCACCATCATGACTGGGTGACCGAGCGCGCCCTGGGTCTGATCAAGGGCATCCAGGCGGCGGGCTACCAGGTGACTGGCGAGCTGGACGACCTGCTTCCGCGGTTGCCTGCCGACCCACCGCGGCAGCCGGACACGGCGGAGCAACTGGACGCGGCGGTGGAAGCGATGGGGTCGCTAGTGCGGCAACTCGCCCAACCACGCCCTGCCCGCTCGGTCGCACAGTTCCGCCAGGCATTGCGCGACCTCAGCTACCGCAACGACGCCGTGATGCTGCTGCGCCGCTGGTACTGGAACGCGAAGGTGCGGCTGCCAGCGCGAGGCAAGCCTGGCGGGCGGTAGCTCGTCCTCAGCCAGAGTCGTCCCGTCCCGAGATGCCGCCGAGGGGCAGGCGCACTCAGAACCGATCCGGTAGCGAGCGATGACTTTCTTGTCGGTCCCGAGTCTTACTGTGTAATGGCTTCGACCGGCGGGTCACCGGTCGGGTGCGGTCACCGTGTAAAGGGCCTGATCGAGCCGAGCGTGGTCACGCGTCCGCGCCGCTCGGAGAGTGAGGACTGATGAGCGGAGTACGGGTACTGGTCGGTACGCGCAAAGGCGCATTCGTACTGACCTCTGACGCCAAGCGGCAACAGTGGGACGTCGATGGCCCCCACTTCGCCGGCTGGGAGATCTACCACTGCACGGGGTCCCCCGCGGACCCAGATCGGCTGTTCGCCTCGCAGTCGACCGCCTGGTTCGGGCAACTGATCCAGCGCTCCGACGACGGCGGCAAGTCGTGGCAGCCCGTCGGCAACGATTTCAGTTACGAGGGGGAAGCGGGCACGCACCTGTGGTATGACGGCACGCCGCGGCCGTTCGAGTTCAAGCGGGTCTGGCATCTCGAACCGTCGCCGACCGATCCGGACACGGTGTACGCCGGCGTGGAGGACGCAGCGCTGTACCGCTCGGTCAACGGGGGACAGACATGGCAGGAACTTTCGGCGCTGCGACAGCACAAATCGGCGCCGTTCTGGGCACCTGGTGCAGGCGGCATGTGCCTGCACACGATCATGCTTGATCCGACGGACCCCGCGAGGATGTTCGTAGCCATCTCCGCGGCAGGCGCGTTCCGGACCGACGATTCCGGCAACACATGGCGGCCGATCAACAACGGCTTGAAGTCCGAGGGCATCCCCGACCCGCAAGCCGAGGTAGGACACTGCATACACAACCTCGCGATGCATCCGTCGCGCTCCGATGTGCTGTTCATGCAGAAGCACTGGGATGTCATGCGCAGCGACGATGCTGGAGAGTCGTGGTACGAGATCAGCGGTGACCTCCCGACCGACTTCGGGTTCCCGATCGCGGTGCACCCGCACGAACCGGAGACCGTATACGTCGTTCCGATCGAGAGCGACTCGCTACATATGCCGCCAGAGGCGAAACTTCGGGTGTACCGCAGCCGCGCGGGCGGGAACGAGTGGGAGGCCCTCGGCAACGGTCTGCCGCAAAGCCACTGCTACGTCAATGTGTTGCGGGATGCGATGGCCGTCGACACCCTCGATTCCTGTGGTGTGTATTTCGGTACCACGGGCGGGCAGGTGTACGCATCGGCCGATGCGGGCGATAGCTGGGCGCCGATCGTGCGAGATCTTCCCTCGGTGCTTTCCGTCGAAGTTCAGACGCTGCCATGATCCGCGTGATACTCCCGGCGCATCTGCGCACGCTCGCACGGGTGCACGGCGAACTGGAATTCGAACTCGCCGGCGACGCCACGCAGCGCTTGGTCCTGGACGCGGTAGAGGATCGCTACCCAATGCTGCGCGGCACGATCCGAGACCAGGCCACCGGCCGCCGCCGCGCATTCGTGAGGTTCTTCGCCTGCGAGGAGGACCTGTCCAACGAGTCGCCGGACACCCCCCTTCCCGAAGCAGTAATGAAGGGGACCGAACCGTTCATGGTGGTGGGTGCGATGGCGGGGGGTTAGCGCCGGTCGGCGGTCATTCCTGGCGCAGCACGGAGCGCATGGCGGAAAGCACACCGGGGTCCTCGATAGTGGAGGGTACCGGCTCGTCACGGCCATCGGCGATCGCGCGCATCGACTTGCGCAGGATCTTGCCGGAGCGGGTCTTCGGCAAGCCGTCCACAACGGACACATCGCGGAACGCCGCTATCGCGCCGATGTCGCGGCGGACCGCCGCGACAAGTTCCGTGCGCAGCGTCTCGGCGTCGATGTCCACTCCGGACTTCAGCACCACGAAGCCGCGCGGCAACTGCCCCTTCAGGGGATCGGCCACGCCGATGACCGCGCACTCGGCGACGGCGGGATGCGCGGCGAGCACCGCCTCCATCGAGCCCGTGGACAGTCGGTGGCCCGCAACGTTGATCACGTCATCGGTACGACCCATCACGAACAGGTAGCCGGAGTCGTCGAAGTACCCGCCGTCACCGCTGAGGTAGTAGCCGGGGTGCTGCGACAAGTAGGACTCCACGTATCGCTCGTCGTCGCCCCACAGCGTCGGCAGGGTGCCCGGCGGCATCGGCAGCTTCAGGCAGATCGCGCCCTCGGTGCCCGCGGGCACCTGCGCTCCGGACTCGTCGAGCACACGGATGTCGTAGCCGGGCACCGGCACCGACGGCGACCCTGCCTTGATGGGCATCGGTTCCAGCCCGCGCAGGTTCGCCACGATCGGCCATCCGGTCTCGGTCTGCCACCAGTGGTCCACCACCGGAACGCCGAGTACGTCCCCGGCCCACTGGTATGTCTCCGGATCCAGCCGCTCACCTGCCAGGAACAGGGTCTGGAATCGCGAAAGGTCGTAGCGCGCCAGTTCGGTGCCATCCGGGTCGACCTTCTTGATGGCGCGCAGCGCCGTCGGCGCGGTGAACAGCGCCTTGGCCCCGTGCTCGGAGATCACCCGCCAGAACGCGCCCGCGTCCGGTGTGCCGACCGGCTTCCCCTCGTAGAGCACCGAGGTTGCGCCTACCAGTAGCGGCGCGTACACGATGTAGGAGTGCCCGACGACCCAGCCGACATCCGAGGCGGTCCACCACACGTCGCCTGCCCCGATGTCGTAGATATAGGTCATCGACCAGGCGAGCGCCACCGCGTGACCGCCGTTGTCGCGCACCACGCCTTTCGGTCTCCCAGTGGTGCCCGAGGTGTAGAGTACGTAGAGCGGGTCGGTGGCCGCGACGTTCACGCAACCCACAGCCGTTGCGCCTGCCATCAACTCGTCCCAGTCCAGATCCCGCGCGCCCATAGCCGCCCGCGCCTGCGGGCGCTGCAGCACGACCACCTTCTCCGGCGGGTCGGCGACCGCCGCGACCGCCTCGTCCACGATCTGCTTGTACTCCACGACGCCGCTCGGTTCGATCCCGCAGGACGCGCATACCAGCACCTTCGGCGTCGCGTCGGCGATCCGTGCCGCCAACTCCTTGGGCGCGAAGCCCCCGAACACCACGGAATGCACCGCACCGAGGCGGGCGCAGGCCAGCATCGCAACCGCCGCCTGCGGCACCATCGGCAGGTAGATCACCACCCGATCGCCCCTGCCGACGCCGAGCCCGGCGAGCACGCCCGCGAAGCGCGCCACCTCATCGGTGAGCTCGGCGTAGCTGTAGCTCGCGTGGTCCCCGGTGACCGGCGAGTCGTAGATCAGCGCCGCTTGATCGCCTCGTCCCGCCGCGACGTGCCGGTCGAGGGCGTTGTAGCAGGTATTCAACTCCCCGTCGGGGAACCAGCGGTAGAAAGGCGGGCGGGAACTGTCCAGCGCCCGATCCGGCTGCCGCGACCAGTCGATGCAATCGGCGGCCGACAACCAGAAGGACTCCGGGTCGGACAGGCTCTTGGCGTAAGCATCCGCGTAGGCACCCATCTGCTCAACCTTTCACACATCATCGTCGCCCGAAACCCGCGAGCGGCAGATTCCCGCACCGCCGGCTCGCCCCCAATGGCGAGACGCGGCATGGTGTGGATCGCCGCCTCACGGCACAAGCGTGTCGCCAGGGCCGCCCTCCGATGTCTCCTGGGCGGTCATGCCCTTCTTCACCGTGTCCAAAATGGACATGCCCTGGCTGACGAGGCCCGCCGCGATCTCACCGAGGCCGTCGGCACCGTTGAGAATGTTGACGTTCGCCCCGGACAAGCCTCGGGACGCTTCCTTGACGATCTGTGGAAGTTGGTCGATCAGTAGCTGGTCGAGTGCGACGCGGTTATTGGATGCGGCGGCTTCTGCCTGGATCCGCATTTTCTCGGCATCGGCCTTGGCCAGGATGCGGATGCGCTCAGCCTCCGCATCGGCGGGTTTGACCACCTCGGCCACGAGCTGTTGCTGGCGTAGCTCGGCCGCCCGCTCGGCGAGTTCGGTCTGGGCCGCGATGACCTCGCGCTGCGCCTGAGCGTGCGCCAGCGGGCCGGACTGCCCTGCCTCGGCCTGCGCCCTGTCGACTTCGGCCTTGTACTGCGCCTGCACGATGGATGTCTGCCTGGCGTACTCCGCCTGCTTACGCTGCGACTCCTGCTGCGCTTCGGCCGAAGCCTGATCGGCCTGCGCCTGAGCGATCTGCGCCTGCCGCTGAATGGCGGCGTTGTGCGGTGCCGCCATCGCGGCGATGTAACCGAGCTTCATATCGTCGATCGACTGGATCTGCAGCGAGTCGACGGTGAGCCCGATCTTGGCCATTTCCGCCTTGGAGCCGTCCAGTACCTCGGTGGCCAGCTTCTGGCGCTCAGTGACGATCTCCTCGACGGTCATCGACCCCACGATAGAACGCAGGTGGCCCGCGAAGACCCGGCCGGAGAGCACCGACATCTGGTCCTGGTCGGAGAGGAACCGCTGCGCCGCATTGACGATGCTCTCCTCGTCGTTGCCTACCTTGAAGGCGATAACCGCGCGCACATTCAGGGCGATGCCCTGCTTGGTCACGCACGCCTCCGCGACCTCCGCCTCGCACATCGCGAGCGTCAGGAACCGGACCTTCCGGAATATCGGGAGGACGAAGGCGCCGTGGCCGGTGACGACCCGGAAGGGGGTGCTTCCCACCGCACCTCTACCTCCGGAGATCAACATCGCCTGATCCGGGGCGGGCACCTGATAACCGAACATCGACCGTCTCCTACTCGGGAACCTGCGCAAAGGCGGTGAAGGGATCGGTCCAGGCGACGACGTCGACGGTTCTGGCCGTGCGGCACGCTATGACGAGCACGGTCTGTCCCTTCGGCAGCGGAGCTTCCGAGAAGGCCAGGTAAGTCTCCGACCCGCCCCTGATCTTGATCAGCACCTCTCCGGAACCGTCCGCCCCTCGGGTGCTGATCGTCAACACCCCGGTACGGCCGACCACCGCCGCGTCCGTCACCTGCCAAGACCTCCCGGCTTCACCTCGGACTCGACACTCAACCTAGTCCTTCGGCCAGTGGCGTGGCGGGAGGTCACAACCGCCCGCCTATCTCGTGCGCGGTCTTGCTGAGCCGTTCAGCGCTGCCACTGGTACCTCCGACTTCACGTCGAACGCGGTCGGCCAGACGGGTTCGGGTGACTCGATAACGACACGCGCCTCGTCCGTCTCCGGT
>JBOHEL010000108.1:0-11791 GCA_050700995.1 Sciscionella sp.
ACTACGTCACCACGGCCAAGCTGGCTGCCCAGGCCGGAGCGACCTGGAGCAGATACGCCCCTGGGGATCACACACGGTCATCTCCCCGGACAACCCGCGATAGTTGAATACGCGATCTCACCAGTCTGCGACCCCGATCCCGAGTGTGCCTCGGTCACGCACTTGTACGTAGATACGTAATGTCGTAGTATTGGGCGGTGCAATCAGCTGGGTATGACAGGCGAGCGGACCCGCTGCGGGAACGAGTTGAGCGGTTGGAGGGCCGAGTAGCACGCATCGAGTCAGACCGGGGCCGGGCCCTCGACTCCGAGGAGTTGGATGACGGGAGCAGTCACCACCTCGCTGACGACCGATTCTGGGCACTGCGCAGGCTCAACGAACTGGTCGAGGAGCCCGGCGCGGTGCTGTTCGCCGGAACGGTCTCCCTGCAGGGCGGCCGACATTACGAGTGGCAGCAAGCGCATCCGACCGGCGACATCCTCGATGGTGACTGGAGTGAGTCGGTAGGTCGGCTCAGTGCTCTTGCCCACCCGGTGCGAATGCTGCTGCTCCACGAAGTGCTGAACGGGTCGTGCACGGTCGGGGAGCTGAGTACCCACGAGAAGCTAGGCACGACCGGTCAGCTGTATCACCACCTCCGGCAGCTGGTAGCGGCGGGCTGGCTGCGAGCGACCGGCCACGGCCGCTACGAGGTCCCAGGTGAGCGGATCGTCCCGCTGCTGGTCGCGCTGGCGGCGGTCCAGCCGTGACCCCGCTTCGATGACCGCAGACGACGTGTGCATCACAACTGCTAGACCACATCTCAGGGGGCCAGAACATGAGCAGCTATCGGGTATATCTATGGATCATCGGCGGAGCCGTCGCAGGCGGGATCATCGGCCTGCTGGTCCCAGGTCTGAACAGCGGCGTCGGTATTGGCATCGGGGCCGCTGTCGGACTGGCCGTCAGCTCGGCCAATGGCCGGATCGGTGGCTGCCGCGGCCGCCCCGCCAACCGGAGGCGAAACGATCGCTAGCGCGGCGTCTGGGAGGTCTTGGTATCCGGTGGGTGGCTGCTGAAGCACGTTGACGGATGTCACCCGGACGGTTCCTTGGCCAGCTTGGCTGCGTAGTGCGTGCGGCATCGCCCGCCTCGCCATAACCGGGTGGCGCGGGGTCGGGCACCGGGCCATGCTTGAGGTATGGATCTTGACAAGGCGCGGGAAATCATGCGCACCCAGCATCGCGCCGTGCTGGCTACCTTGCGCGCCGACGGCAGCCTACAGATGTCGCCGGTGATGACGGCCGTCGACGATGACGGCACGGTGCTGATCAGTACCAGGGCGAAGGCCTACAAGACGCGCAACATCCGGCGCGACCCGACGCTGTGGTTGTGTGTCCTACCGGACGGGTTCTTCGGGAACTGGATCCAGGTTGCGGGAACCGTCGAGGTCGTGGATCTGCCCGACGCCATGCCGGGGTTGGAGCAGTACTACCGGCTGGCGGCGGGAGAACACGAGAACTGGGAGGACTACCGGGCCGCGATGCGTCGAGAGCAGCGGGTGCTGCTGCGCGTCACGATCACCAGCGCCGGTCCGGATCGTAGCGGCTGACGGACCGGCGCTGGTGATATGCCGTGATCAGGTCGCGGTGGTGGTGTCCGCGCGCCGGTGCGACGGCGCCCGCCTGCCGTACACGTCGTCGTCGGCGATGTCGGACTTCGAACGGTCGGCGATCCACCATGCGCAGGCGATCGTGACCACGGCTGTCAGCACGATGTACACCGAGACCGAGTATGGCGTGCCTGTGGCGTGCAACAGGTAGGTTGCGAGCAGCGGAGCGGGTCCGCCAGCGAAAACGGAGGCCAGTTGGTATCCGAGGCCCGCGCCGCCGTAGCGCAGGTGTGTCGGGAAGCTCTCGCCGATCAACGCTGCCTGCGGCCCGTACTGCATGGCGTGTGGCACCAGCGAGAGCACCACGACGATGAACACCACCACGCTGCTGCCAGTGTTGAGTAGCACGAAGTAGGGGAACGCGATGATCGCCATCAGCGCGGCACCCATCAGGTAGACGCGTTTACGTCCGACCCGGTCGGAAAGGCGTGCGAAGTACGGGATCGTGAACAGCTCAACGGCAGCGGCTACCAGTACCGCGTCGAGCAGGAAAGTCTTGCTGTACCCGCGGACTACGAGGTAGCTCAGCACGAAACTGGTGAAAAGGTAGAACGGCATTTGCTCGGAGAAGCGCAGGCCAGCGGACAGCAGGATCTCCTTGGGGTGACGCTTGATCACCTCGGTGACGGGCCGCCGCGCGGTCTTCTTGTTCGCCACGATCGCGGCGAACATCGGCGTCTCCAGGATCCGGAGCCTGATCACCAGTCCGATGATCACCAGCACCAGGCTAAACAGGAACGGGATACGCCAACCCCACGAGCTGAACGCGTCCTTGGACACCACGCTGCTGAGCAGGGTCAGGCCGCCGGTGCCGAGCAGCAACCCCAGCGGGACGCCGACCTGCGCGGCGCTACCCAGCAGGCCACGCTTGCGCTGGTTGCCCCATTCCATGGTGAGTAGCACCGAACCGCTCCACTCGCCGCCGACGGCGAGGCCCTGCAGCACGCGCATGATCACGAGCAGCAACGGCGCCGTGGCCCCGATGCTGGCGGCACCCGGCAAGACACCCACGGCGGCCGAGCAGATCCCCATCACCAACAGGGTGACGATGAGGGTGGCCTTGCGCCCGATGCGATCGCCCCAGCGGCCGAAGATCGCGGCGCCGATCGGGCGCGCCACGAAGCCCACGGCATAGGTCGCGAACGCCTCCATGACCCCGGCGTAGTTGCTGGATGCGGGGAAGAACACCGTCGGGAAGATCAGTGCTGCGGCGGTGTTGTAGAGGAAGAAGTCGTACCATTCGATGGTCGTGCCGATGATGCTCGCCAGTGCCGCGCGTCTCACCTGCGTTCGAGTGGCTCCGGTGTCAGCTTCGGCTTGCAGTGCTCGATTGGTCTCTTCGTTTCCGAGAGTCACGCCACGCGCCTCCTGTGCTTGTGCGGGCACTCGCGCTCGATAGTCGCGACAGCCTGCGCGGTAGTGTGCGCGCTCCGCTAGGTCCAGTCGAGGGCAATGGGCTGCGAATTGATTACGATGTAGTCAGTATTCTGTGGACCGTAGGCGCGCTCGGCGTTCAGTCGTCTCGTAGCTCGCTCGACGTCCTGGCTCCGTGAGCATGCAGCCAGGTGATCACTTCTGTGGCTCCACTGCGCGCGGCCGCGTCAAGCGGAGTCAGCCGCTCCCATGCCGGCAGCCAGTCGAGAGTGGCACCACGGGCGAGCAGATACTCGGCCGCCGCTCGCTGACCGCCATGGCATGCCGCCCAGAAAGCGTGGCTGACCTGCTCCACATCAACCGGGGTCGTGCCGCCGAAAAAGCCGTCAAGTCGGTCCATCAGGCCGAGCGAGGCGGCGACGAACGAGTTGACCCGTGCGCCTCGCTTGGCGAGCAGGCGAGCGGCGTTCCATTGCGCGAACGCCGTCGCGTCGGCCAGTGGGCTTCCGCCTGCGATCACGGCGCCCGGTGCGTCGATGGCGGCGCCCGCGTCGAGAAGCGCGTCGAGTACCTCGACGTCGTCGCTGCTCGCCGCCCAGTGCAGCGGCGTTTCCCCGTGTGGGCCGCGAAATCGAGCGTTCACGTCGGCGCCTGCCTCGACGAGCTCGTCGACAGCGGCCGCACCATACGGAAAATGGCCCGGCTAGTCGGTGATCACATGCAGCAGCGTGCGGGCCATCCCGCCGAGGTCGTCATTGCCGAGCCTCGACGTGGCCGGTCCTGGATGCTCGGCGAGCAGGCCCCGCAGCGCGGGGAGGTCACCACGATGCAGCGCTCGCACCACCGCGACCGCCAGCGGATCTTGAGTGCTCAGAGCCGCCATGACATGCCTCCCAGGTGTCGACGCCCCAGCCTCCCATAACCCGTGACAGCACAGTGACGATGCTTACGACGCCGTGAGTATCTGTGGACCGTCCTCGGTGATGGCGATGGTGTGCTCGACATGCGCGGCGCGGCTGCCGTCGGATGTTCGCAGCGTCCACCCGTCGGGGTCCTTGCGGTAGCTGTCGCGCCCGCCAGCGGTGAACATCGGCTCGATCGCCAGTGCCATGCCTGGTCGCAGCGTGAGGCCCTTGCCCGGTTTTCCCTCGTTCGGGACGTGTGGCGCTTCATGCATGGCGCGCCCGACGCCGTGCCCTCCATGGTCGGCCATGATGCCGTAACCGTGCCGCCGTGCTACCACGCCGACGGCGTGGGAGACGTCGCCGAGCCTCGCGCCGGGTTGCGCCGCGGCGATGCCCGCGTGCAGCGCGTCGGCGGTGCGCTCGATGAGCTTGCTGTCGGCGGGATCAGCCTCTCCCACCACGAAACTGATGGCCGAGTCCCCGCACCAGCCGCCGAGGTGCGCGCCGCAGTCCACGCTGAACAGGTCGCCGTCACGCAACCGGTAGCTCGTCGGGATGCCGTGCACGATCGCGTCGTTGACGCTGATGCAGGTGACGGCTGGATAGGGGGAGGGCGCGGAACCCGGGCGGTAATTGAGGAACGACGGTTTCGCTCCGGCGTCGTGGATCACCTCCGCCGCCACCTCGTCCAGTGCCAGCAACGAGACGCCGACGCGAGCGTGCTCGCGCACCGCCGCCAGTGCGTGCGCCACCACTCGTCCCGCCTCGCGCATAGCTCGCAGCTCCCCTTCGGTTTTCAGCTCGATCATCATCCTCGCCGCCACAGTTGCCCAATACTTATACCGGTATTAGTATCACATTATGGTTCGAGTGCCCTTGAGCGAGTCGGAGCGGGTGCGCGGCCAGCGATTGGGGCGGGTCCTACGCGGTGCGCGCGCCGAACGCAGCATGGTCGATGTCGCCGCCGCCGCGGGTATCTCAGCGGAAACCCTGCGCAAGATCGAGACCGGCCGCATCCCCACCCCGGCGTTCTTCACGGTGGCTGCCGTAGCCGGAGCCCTGGGCGTATCCCTCGACGAACTGTCCATCCAACTCGCAGGCATAACTGTCCCGACCTAACTCACTCGGAGGGGGAAACACCGCACCGTGAGGCTTCCCACACCAGCAACAGACTGATCGGCACCGCGCGGGCGTTCCGTGCAGCTATTGCTGCCGCGATCGTGCCACGACATCCATCGCGAGCAGGCGTGATCGCGATGGTGGCGGTGACGCTACGCACGGCGTACGCGAATTTTACTCACGTTATTACCCACCAGTAGCCGTCGTCTCATTCCGCTTGATCGGGAGTGCACCTACCCGCATGCTGTGGAGCGTGACGAAACAGACGACGGTCGGCGTACCGCGCGAGTCGGCCGACGGGGAGCGCAGGGTCGCACTCGTGCCCAAGGTCGCGCAGCGGCTGACCTCGCGCGGCCTTGACGTGGTGGTCGAGGCCGGTGCGGGGCTCGGCGCGCTCATCCCCGATTCCGAGTACGAGCAGGCAGGCGCCACCATCGGGGATCCATGGTCGGCCGACGTGGTGGTGAAAGTTGGCCCGCCGAGCTCCGAGGAGATCGGCAGACTGCGTGCCGAGAGCACCCTGATCGGCTTCCTTGCGCCGCGGACCAACCCGGAAACCGCCAAGGAGTTGGCTGCGGCCGACGTGACAGCGTTCGCGATGGAGTCCATTCCACGGATCTCCCGCGCGCAGTCCATGGACGCGCTGTCCTCGCAGGCCAATGTGTCCGGCTACAAGGCCGTGCTGCTTGCCGCGGAACGCTCGACGCGGTTCTTCCCGATGCTGACCACCGCGGCGGGCACGGTGAAACCGGCGACCGTGCTGGTGCTCGGCGTCGGTGTCGCAGGGCTGCAGGCGCTGGCAACCGCCAAGCGGCTCGGCGCACGCACCACCGGTTACGACGTGCGACCCGATGTCGCCGACCAGGTGCGTTCACTCGGCGCACAATGGCTGGATCTCGGTATCGAGGCGGCAGGAGAGGGTGGCTACGCCCGCGAGCTGACCGACGAGGAGAAGGCCGAGCAGCAGCAGCGGCTTACCGACGCCACCAGCGGGTTCGACGTGGTGATCACTACCGCACTCGTGCCAGGACGCCCAGCGCCGAGGCTGGTGACGGCCGAAGCGGTGGAACGGATGCGACCGGGCAGTGTCGTGGTGGATCTCGCGGGGGAGACCGGCGGGAACTGTGAGCTGACCGAGCCCGGCGAGGTCGTGGTGCGCCACGACGTGACGATCGCCTCTCCGCTGAACCTGCCTGCCACGATGCCCGAACACGCCAGCGAGCTCTACGCCAGGAACGTGCTCTCGCTGCTGGAGCTGATGCTTGACGAGGAAGGCGGGCTGTCACCGGACTTCACCGACGAAGTGCTGGCGAAATCCTGCGTGACGAGGACGGAGGGCTCGACGGGCGACGATGGCGCAGCCGCGCCCGTTGAGTCCGACCGGGTGCGGGTGTCCCGCAAGCCTCAGGAGGGCTCGACGGGCGACGATGGCGCAGCCGCGCCCGTTGAGTCCGACCGGGTGCGGGTGTCCCGCAAGACCCAGGAGGAGGCCTGATGTTCCTGGTAGATCTTGCGATACTGGTACTTGCCGGATTCGTCGGCTTCGCCGTCATCTCGAAGGTGCCCAACACGTTGCACACCCCGCTGATGTCCGGCACCAACGCCATCCACGGCATTGTGCTGCTCGGTGGGCTGATCGTGCTCGGACTGGGCGCTTCCGGTTGGCTGTCCAAGCTGTTGCTGGTCATCGCGATCGTGTTCGGCACGATCAACGTGGTCGGCGGCTTCCTGGTGACCGACCGGATGCTCGCCATGTTCAAGCACAAGCCGGAGCGGAAAGCGGGCGCCGACGATGAGTGAGCTCGTCCAGATTCTCTACATCATCGCGTTCGCGCTGTTCATCTACGGCCTGATGGGCCTGACCGGTCCGCGAACCGCGGTACGCGGCAACTGGATCGCCGCCGTCGGCATGGGGATCGCTATTCTCGCGACCCTGCTGACGCCGGGGATGAGCAACTGGTGGCTCATCGTGCTCGGCGTGGTGCTCGGCACGTTGATCGGCGTGCCGTCGGCGCGGCAGGTGAAGATGACCGCGATGCCACAGATGGTGGCGCTTTTCAACGGCGTCGGCGGTGGCGCGGTCGCACTCATCGCATGGGTGGAGTTCCGCGGCAGCGACGGCTACGCGGGCGAACCCGCCTACGTGCTGGTCACCTCGCTGTTCGCGGCGATCGTAGGTTCGGTCTCCTTCTGGGGTTCCCTGGTGGCCTTCGGCAAACTGCAAGAGATCCTGCCAGGGCGCCCGATCAGCGCGGGCAGGTGGCAGCAACTGATCAACGCGCTGCTGCTGGCCGCCGCGGTCGCCTGCGCGATCGTGATCGGGTTCGGGGTGAGCGCCGAGATCCTGATCATCGGCGTGCTGGTGTTCGCCGCGGTGCTCGGCCTGATGGTCGTGCTGCCGATCGGCGGTGCGGATATGCCGGTGGTGATATCGCTACTCAACGCGTTCACCGGGTTGTCGGCAGCTGCCGCCGGTCTCGCGCTGAACAACACCGCGATGATCGTGGCGGGCATGATCGTGGGTGCTTCCGGTTCGATCCTGACCAACCTGATGGCCAAGGCGATGAACCGGTCGATACCGGCGATCGTGGCAGGCGGGTTCGGTGGTGGCGGCGGTGTGGCAGCCAGCAGCTCTGGTGGCACGGACCAGACCGCGCGTTCCACCAGCGCGGCCGACGCCGCGATCCAGATGAGCTACGCGTCACAGGTCGTCGTGGTGCCCGGATACGGCATGGCGGTGGCACAGGCACAGCACGCGGTGCGCGAGATGGCCAAGCTGCTCGAAGATAAGGGAGTGGAAGTCAAGTACGCCATCCACCCGGTCGCCGGCCGGATGCCCGGTCACATGAATGTGCTGCTTGCCGAGGCCGATGTGCCCTACGAGCAGCTCAAGGAGATGGACGAGATCAACGGGGAGTTCAACCGCACCGATGTGTCACTGGTGATCGGCGCGAATGACGTCACCAACCCCGCCGCCCGCTCGGATCCCGGCTCGCCCATCCACGGCATGCCGATCCTCAATGTCGACGAGAGCCGATCGGTCATCGTTCTCAAACGCTCGATGAACACAGGTTTCGCCGGTATCGAGAACCAGCTGTACTTCAACTCCAAGACGGCGATGCTCTTCGGCGACGCCAAGAAGTCCGTGCAGCAGATCACCGAGGAGCTCAAGGCACTCTGACGGCGAGGTGGGCGCCGACCGCGCCGGTCAGCGAGTTCCGTCGCTGACCGGCTCGGTTGTGTCGTCATGCGGGCCTCTCGCGAGGATGTGCTTCTCGAACCAGTGGTCGGCGTGGGGATTGTCGTTGTACCGCATGGTCTCCCGGTAGCCGTGCCTGGCGTAGAGGCGGCGTGCTTGAATGAGGTCGCGGCGGGTGTCGAGGCGCACGACGGCAGCACCCATGTCGCTGGCGGCGCGCTCTGCGGCCGCGAGCAGCCTGCCACCGTCACCCATGCCCCGCCGTCGCGGTGCGACGAACATCCGCTTGATCTCGCCGGTCCGCTCGGCCAGTAGCCGGACGCCAACACATCCCGCAGGGACGCCGTCATACCGCGCGAGCAGGAAAACGCCGTTCGGCGGCGCCAGGCCGTCGCTCGGCTCTGCCGCCATCGCCGCGTCGATCTCACCGTCGGTGGCGGTGCGGCGCCAGTAGCGGCCGACGATCTCGGTGAAATATGCCCGCAGCAGCAGCGCCGCATCCGGATGGCTGACAGGGGTGGGCTCCGTGGTCCAGTGCGCATGGCGGATACCGGTGTCGTTCACATGGACAATCCCCGCGACGGTGTCGAGTCGATTATCACTGGGCTCACCCGTCGAGCAGCGCCTTGCCGTCGAACTTGCCCAACTCCTCGCGATAGAACTCCAGCCCGACGCCGTTGGGGTCGCGGAAGTAGAGGCTGTCCTCGACGCCCCGGTCCGGCCCGAGGTACTCGATGCCCGCCGCGTCGAGCGTGCCACGCAGTGCGGAGAAACGCTCCGGCGAGGTGGACAACGCGATGTGTTGCACCGCTCCGATGGTCTCGCTGAACGGCGGATGCTGATGGCCGGGGTAGTCGAAGAACCCGAGCAGGTTGCGATTACCGACGTCGAAGAAGAAATGGCTCGATCCTGCGTAGTCGCGGTTCTCCACCAGTTCAACCAGCGGGAAGCCGAGAAGCTCTTGGTAGAAACGGAGAGTCTCCTCAACGTCCCGGCAGATTAATGCGACGTGGTGGAATCCGCCAGTCGGCGTGGCAGCTGCTCGCCCGGCGGGCCGCAGGTAGCGCTCACGCAGTTCCGCCCTGCGGGCGCGAATGGCGTCGAGCTCCGCGCCTTGTGGTTGCGGCATAGCGATCGCCCCTCTCTGCCGACCACCTCAACCTACCCGGATTGCTTCGACGGTCCGGTTGATCGGAAGTTCGGTCTCACGTGGCTCATCCGAGATCGCTGGGGTCGGTGTTCGCGCCGCACAGCACGACGGCGATGCGTTCGCCCTCGCTGGGCTGATATGCGCCGGCGAGCAGCGCGGCGAGCGCGGCCGCCGTGCCGTGCTCGACGATCAGCCGGTAGTGATCCCAGAGCAGTTCGCGGGCGGCGACGATGTCGCCGTCGTCGACCAGCACGGACTCGATGGCGGTTCGGGTGGCCACGGCATAGGCGATATCGCCGAGACGGGAAGCACCGAGGGAGTCGGCGGCGACACCGGACACCTCGACGTCGACCGGTCCGCCCGCGGCGAGCGCGGCGTTGAGCGTGGGGATCGTGCACGGTTCGACCCCGATCACCCGAGCCATGGTCGCAGTGGCAGCGGCGACACCCGCCATCAGACCGCCACCGCCGACGGCAAGCACGATTGTGTCGAGCTCACCACGTGTCTGCTCAAGAAGTTCCTGGCCGAGTGTGCCCTGTCCGGCGCAGATCTCGGGTTGATCGTAGGGGTGGCAGAACAACGCACCGGTATCGTCGGCGTGCTTCGTCGCGGCATCATAGGCGTCGGCGTATTTCGACCCGATCTGCACCACGGTGGCGCCGAGCTTGCGTAGCTTGGCGACTTTGACCTCGGGAGCGGTCCTCGGCACGAACACCTGCGCGGCCAGCTGATTTTGCGCTGCGGCGTACGCGACGGCCAGGCCCGCGTTACCGCCGGACGCGGCCACCACGCCTGACTTCGGGAGCGGGCCTTCCTCTGCGGCGGCAAGGATGCGGTTGAACGCGCCACGCGCTTTGAACGAGCCGGTGTGCTGCAATTGCTCCAGTTTGAGCCACACTGGCGCCGGGGCGCGACCGAAGGTGGCCAGATCGGCCTGTAGCAGCGGTGTCCTTCGGATCCGGCCTCGGATCCGGGTGGCGGCGGCCTTGACGTCAGAATCGGTAATCATGCGACCAGCTTGGCTGCCATGAACGGTAAGCACCAGTGAAATTGCCTCCGCAGCGATCGACGGTCATCTCGCCTCGCGGTGGCCCGCGAGGATCTGCGCGAGCGTGTACACCGAGGAGCTCTCCAGCTTGTGCCGGTGGGCGTCGTAGTGATCGCGGGTGGTTCGGATGTCCGCGTGCCCCAACAGGTCCTGCACCTTCTGCACCGGAACACCATGGGCGAGCAGCAAGGTCCCCGCGGTACGCCGCGCGGTATGCGGCGAGATCGAGCCTGCCGCCGCCAGCCCCGCCTGCGATGCCAAACGCCGCAACGTCTGCCACACGTCGCGCTGTGTCAGCGGCTTACCGCCTGGCTTCGACCGATCGTGTGGATGGGGCGCGGTGACCAGCAGTGGGCCGCGCAGCTTGTCGGCCGTGATGCCGCGGCGGCGGCCACGCAGATCGAGGTACTCGCGCAGCAGTGCGAGGGCAGGCGGGGGGAGTGGCAGGAAGTCGCGGTGGCCGCCCTTGCCCCGGTAGCGCAGGATGGTGTGCCCCGCGTCGTGGTCGATATCGGCGATGGTGGCCGTGGTGATCGCGGAGACCCGGAGGCCGGTGTAGAACAGCAGTCCGATGAGCGCGGCGTCCCGCCAGGCCGCTTCGCTGCCTAGACCGCGTGCCCTGCGCTCGGCGTGATCGATCAATGTGACGGTGGCGCGCTCGTCAAGCGCGGGCAGCGGCGCGGAGCGGGCCGCCTTCGGACGAGCGACGGCGGTGACCGGGTTGCGTTCGGCAACGTCGTTGGATTCTAGATAGCGGTACCAGCTCGATATCCCCGCCAAGTTGCGGGCGACGGTGGAGGCTGCCGCGGCGCGGGGGAGTCCGTCGCGTCCGGTCACGGTGAGCGTGGCCTTGAAGGCGTCGACGTCGGCGCGGCGCGCCGCGAGTGGGTCCAGTGCTGTCCTGGCGCACCAGGACAGCCACGCGGCGAGGTCGGCGTAGTACGCGCGGCGGGTGTGTGGCGTCTTGTCCGCCTCCAACCAGAGCACCGTCACGTGACGAATCGCGTAGCGGTCCGTTGGGTCAACCGGTGGCAGCGCGGGCAGCATCTCGACGGCGCTTCGCAACGCCTCTCGCACCTCGACCGCCGGTGCGCCTGCCTGCGGATGGGTCAAGTCCGGCGGCTGCCGCACCTTCCCGATGCCCCGGTCGGCCGGTAGTGTGTCCCCGCTTGTCACGTCCAAACCTCCTTGATGCGGCAACCAGCAACGACAGCACGCCAGCCAGGCCAAGAACGTGAACCGTCCCGGTTTTCATGCCGTCTTCTTGTTGGCGGCGTCACCGGGTGGTGGGCTTGGTAGGGAAGCGTAGTAGGCGTGCTCGTACTCCTCGGGGGTGAGGTTGCCC
>JBOHEL010000109.1:0-11661 GCA_050700995.1 Sciscionella sp.
GATCCGGTCGGCCCCGCCGTCGCGCCGGTGTCGAACGAATGTTCTATCATTCGCAGCTGCCAACCGACCAGCACACGGAGGAGCCAGCCAGATGAGCCTCGACGCATCCGCCCAGCAGGACACCACGACCGACTCGGCGCCCGAGGTCCAGCCGGCCGATTCCGACTCCACCGAGCCCCAGCAGGCTGATCCCCAGCTGGAATCCTCGAAGCGCGGGCGCCCCAAAGGCGCGACCGCCCGAAAGACGCGCACCGTGCAGCTCACGCTCACCGTCACGGGCACCGCAGAGGGGGAGTGGCAGGCAGAGCTCAAGCACGGCACCAAGTGGGTGGCCCGGGGACTGCGGATACCGGCGTCAGCGGTATCGCGGGCGGCGAAGGAGCTGCACGACGAACTCGCCACCGGTATCGACGAGGTGATCAACGCCGCTCGCGACACCCAGCGCAAGAAGCTGGAGGAACTGGAAGCCGAGATGGCGAAGGTGAAGCAGGCACTCGCGGAGTTGGAGGAGTGAGCGGCTAAAATAGCTCGCAGGTGCGCCGGGAAGTCTGGTCGGCAAGAGAAACTGGTATCCACCCGACCCCAGGAGTCACCGTGATTTCCCGCCCCTGCAGGCCACCTTCCCCCGGAATGTGCTGATGCACCATACCGAGATCTTCGCGCTTGCGGTACTGATCTGCGCCGTCGCGGTCGGGTTGGCGCTGCTGTACAACCGCATCACCGAGACCGTGAAAATACCGGCCCCCGTGGTGTTCCTGCTGGCCGCCGCGGTCGTGTCGGATTTTTTTCCCGCGCTTGAGCACGTGCCGGTGACCACTGTTCAGGATGTCGTGACGGTGGCGCTGGCGGTCATCCTGTTCGACGGTGGTATGCATATCGGCTGGCGGCGCTTCCGTACCTCAGCAGCACCGATTGTCCTGGTCGGAGTCGCAGGCACGTTCCTCACCACCGCGGCCGTCGCCGTTCTCGCACACTACGTGTTCGGTCTCAACTGGCTGGTTGCAGTACTGCTTGGTACCGCACTGGCACCGACCGACCCCGCCGTGGTGTTCTCGGTGCTCGGCAAAAGGGAGATCGCCGGGCGACCCGGCACGATCCTGGAGGGCGAGTCCGGCGCCAACGACCCGGTCGGCATCGCCTTGATGGCCAGTGTGCTCGCGGTCGCCACAACCGGCGCGTCCGGTTTCGGCGCCGTCGGCGCGGGGGTCCTCGATTTCGTGCTGCAGATGGTGATCGGCACGGCAATCGGCATCGTCGGCGGTGGCGGGCTGCTGTTCGTCATGCGGCACTGGCCGTTGCCAAGCGGGGCGCTCTATCCACTACGGACGCTGGCGGGGGCGCTCGCCATCTACGGTGTCGCCACAATCGCTCACGGCTCCGGATTCCTCGCGGTGTTCATCGCGGGCATCCTGCTCGGCGATGCCCGGGCGCCGTACAAGAAAGAGGTGGAGCGCTTCCACTCCGCGCTGGCCAGCCTCGGCGAGATCGTGGCGTTCACGGTGCTCGGCCTGACCATCAGCCTGGCGGCACTCTCGCACGACGGCTCGCTGGCCATCGGTGTCGGGTTGGCCGCGCTGCTGGCGTTCGTGGTGCGGCCGCTACTGGTCGGTGGTCTGCTTCTCCCGATCAGGCTCAGACACAACGAGCGCGCGTTCATATTGTGGGCCGGGCTCAAGGGAGCGGTACCGATCCTGCTCGGTACGTTCGCTTTCACTGCGGGGATCGCGGGCGCGCACCGGCTCTACGACATCATCTTCGTCGTGGTCGCGTTCTCCGTGATCGTGCAGGGCGGTCTGGTACCCACGATCGCAGGCAAGCTCGGGGTGCCGATGCGCACCGTTGATCCAGAACCCTTCTCGCTTGGGGTGCGCTTCCGCCACGAGCCGCATGCGTTGCACAGGTACGTGCTGCGCTCCGGCTCCCCCGCCGACGGGTCCACCATCAACGACCTCCCGCTCGGTGAGGACTTCTGGATCAGCCTGGTCATCCGGCATGGGCAGCTGGTGAACGTCTCCGGCGCGACCACACTGCAGGCCGGGGACGAGATCGTCGCGCTCGCGGACCCCGAGGGCGAGGCCGATCCCGGCCCGCTGTTTCTCGGCGAGTCCCCTGCGGGCGAGGCCAAAGACGCGAAGCCGGGTCCAGCCCCGGCTCCCGCTCGTTGGTTGCATCAGCTGCGTGACCGTGGTGGCCGCCGTCGATGAGGGCTCTCGCGACGCCCACTGGCGTGCCCGGCGGGCCAATGAACTCGGTACGTGGCACGATGACCGCGTGACAACCGCCCAGTACAACTCCGACAACACGGTCCCGGGCAGCACCGCGGCAGGCTCGATCCCGCTGTCGCCCGCGGACTCCGCGGCAGGCGCGAACGGACAGTCCCTCGGTGGGCTGGTCCGCGACGCCACCACGCACGTGTCGACATTGGTCAGAGCCGAGGTCGAGCTGGCCAAGTCCGAGGTGACCGCCGAGGTCAAGAAGGGCCTCAAGGGCAGCATCTTCTTCATCGTCGCATTGACGGTCTTGCTGTTCAGCTCGTTCTTCTTCTTCTTCGCGCTCGCCGAGACAATCGCCTATTTCGGCCTGCCGCGCCCGGCCGCGTTCGGCATCGTATTCGCCTTCATGCTGATCATCGCTGGTCTCGCTGGTTTCCTCGGTTACCGCAAGGTGCGCAAGTTGCACGCGCCACAGCGCACGATCAGCACCGTGAAGGACACCGCGACCGCACTGCGGCACCGCGGCGAGCAGCCTGCGCAGCTCACGGACTGAACAACTGCCTGCCCAGTAGCGGATGCGATCGGGGATGAGCAGCGGCGCCGGTGCCCGTAGGCCCCCAGACCCCTCCACGGTACGGATCCCGGGGCCGTGGACGCACCGTGATGTGTCCGCCAACGGCATCCGGTTGCATGTCGCCGAGTCCGGTGACGGTCCACTTGTGCTGTTGCTGCATGGCTTCGCCGAGTTCTGGTGGTCGTGGCGGCATCAGCTTTCCAGCCTCGCCGATTCCGGCTTCCGCGTCGTGGCAGCGGATCTACGCGGCTACGGAGACTCCGACAAACCACCCCGCGGCTACGACGGCTGGACACTCTCGGGTGATATCGCGGGCTTGATCAAGGCGCTCGGCGAGCCGAGGGCGCACCTTGTCGGGCATGCCTGGGGAGGCATGCTGGGGTGGACCGTCGGAGCGCTGCATCCGAGGCTGGTCAAGTCGGTATCGGCGATATCCGCCCCGCACCCGCTGGCGTTGCGGGAAGCCGTCCGGCGCACGGCGCTGCGGCGGCGCGGCGGGAACCAGGCCCTGGCGATATCACAGGTGTTCTTCGCGCAGCTGCCTATGCTGCCCGAGCGACGGCTGACGGCTGACGGTGCGCTGGCGCTGGACCGACTCTTCACCCGCGCCTCCGGCAAGGAGTGGGCGCGCTCGTCGGGGTTCGGTGACGTAGTGGCCACGCACCGACAGGCGATGCTGGTGCCTGGCGCCGCCCATAGCGCGCTGGAGTACTACCGGTGGGCGATGCGATCGCAGGCGCGGGGCGATGGCAGGCACTTCGCCGAGGAGATGGACCGCAGGCTGCGCATGCCCGTGCTGCGGATACACGGCAGCGCCGACCCCTACATGCTGGAGGCCACCGCCCGTGCGTCGGCGAGCTGGTGCGGCCCACGATCGGTCTACCGGGGCATGCCAGGGATCGGCCACTTCCCGCAGCAGGAAGCACCCGCCGAGGTCAGTCGATTCCTGCTGGAGTTCCTGCGCCGCGCGCGTTGATGCTGAAAGTGGCTCTTGTGTAGTTGAAGGTGCTGAAAGTGGCTCTTGTGTCAAAGAGCGGAACAAGAGCCACTTTCAGCACAACACAAACGCTATGCGGTGCAGTCGCCGGTGGATACCGAGGAGTGCAGGTTGGGCGCAACCGCCACGGCATGCGCGACCTGCTGCTCGGTCAGCACGAATCCGGTGTCCTTGTTATCGACCGCGGCGCCGAACACCACGCCCATCACCTCCCCGTTCGGCTCGATCAACGGGCCGCCCGAGTTACCCTGCCTGACAATTGCCCGAACCGTGTATACGTCCCGGGTCACCGTTTTCGAGTCGTAGATGTTCGGACCGCGCAAGTTGATCCGTTCCCTGACCTTGGCGGCCGACGCCGTGTACGGGCCGTCCAGCGGGTAGCCGAGCACCACACCGTCTGCGCCCGGATCGGCGGCAGCATGGTCGAAGTGCAGCGGGGTCGCGTCAAGCCCAGGGACCGAAAGCACCGCGATATCCACGTCGGGGTCGTAGTAGACGACGTATGCCGTCAGCGAGCCCGACTCGGTATGCACCGCGACCTCACTGGTACCCGCCACCACGTGCGCGTTGGTCATCACCCGATGCGGGGCGATCACGAAACCGCTGCCCTCCAGCTGCCGGGAGCACTGCGGTGCGCGGGCACGCACCTTCAGCACGCTGCCCTGTACCTCACGTACCACCGCACTGCGTTGCAGCGCGGTGTTGGGAGGCCCAACCTGCGTGACAGGCGTCTGCGAGAACGGGTTGGACACAGTGGGCAGGTCAGGAATGTTGAGCTGCCGCCGCAGATCACCGGGCAGGCCACGAACCGCCTGCGGCATCAGCGAGTTAACCGTGCCTAGCACGGTGGACCCGTTGATCGCCGAAGTCAACGTCGGCAGCCCCGGCACCGATGTCAATGGCAGCACGAACAACCACGCGACCACGAATACCATCCCGGCCTGCAGCACCGCGCCGACCGTCGCGCCGAGCGCATTGTCGACGGCAGCAAGGTGCCGGTTGCGGATCCGGATCTTGATAGTCCGCCCGAGCCACACCCCGAACGTCTCGCCGAGAGCCGCGAGCAGCACAGGGATCGTGAAAGAGAACACCGCTCGCAGCGACATGCTGTCGAAATAGGTCACGACCAGCGGTGCGATCTTGATTCCGAGCACGGCGCCGCCCAGCAGCAAGGCGATAGCGGGCACGGTGACAACCAGCCCCTGTTTGGCACCCGCCACGATTGCCACCAGCGCGAGCAGCACGACGATGACGTCAACCCAGTTCACGTCCCTGTCTCCCCCTCACGCACCATCAAGCCGGATACCTCCAACGCACGGGCACGCCGCCACGCCTCGTCCAGTTCGATCACCTTCCCGCGGTCCCATGGCCGTTCCCAGCCGCCCAGCCGCAACAGCCCGTCGAGGATCCCCGCAGTGAATCCCCAGACCAGCATGCCCGGAACCAGGAACGCCGGTCGGGAATACCTGCCGCGGACACTCACCATGAACCGGTGCGTGGGATCGGTAAGGTAGCTGATCGGCACTCGCGCCACCGCGGCGGTCTCTGCCGCGTCCACCGGCGTCACTGGTGCCGGCTGCTGCCAATGTGCGATCACGCCGGTCACCACGAAGCGTGAAACCGGGACGTAGAGGCCTGGCAGCAGCGCCAATGGCCGCACTCCGGCCGGGAGCACACCGACCTCCTCCTCGGCCTCACGCAGTGCGGTGTGCACCAGGCCTTGATCGTCGCATTCCGCTCCGCCGCCGGGAAATGCCACCTGGCCGGGATGCGAGCCGAGCGAGTCCGCCCTGCGCAGCAACAGCACATCAGGGCCGGAACCGGACTCCCCGAAAAGGATCAGCACCGCGGCCGGGCGCGCGCCGTCGCCGTCGGGTGCGGGAACCCGGGTGAACGCCGCCGCATCCAGCCGCGCGGTAGCGCGCAGCAGCGGCCGCAACCATGCTGGGGCCGCCGCAGGGTCAACCAGTGGCCCACTCTCAGTCATGGTGCGCTCCATCGGTCGACCCGTAGCGCTTAACGGCACTGTCCACCTCACCCAACGAGTGAAAGACCCGGGGGTCTCCAATGAAATGTGGCTTACCGGCCGCGTCCACCAGGTAGGAAGCAGGCAGCGCGTTCGGCAGTCGCAGCGCCGAGGAGAGGCCGCCACTGTCGTAGAGCGACGGCAGGTGCACCCCGAGCGCGGTCAGCATCCGCAGCCCGTCGAGCGGATGGCTGTCCACCTGCACCTCAAGCACCCGCGCCGCGCCGGGCCGGGCCGCGTAGCCTGCAAGCACCGGCAGTTCTTCGCGGCAGGCCGAACACCAGGTCGCCCACACGTTCACCAGCAGCGGCTGCCCGCCGAACACGGCAGCCCCGCGCATCCGCCTGCCATCACCGAGGCAGGTCACGTCGATCGCCGCCAGCGGGCCGGAGCCGGTTCCTGCCGAGGGGCAGGCGGCCAGTGCCGCGGCGTCGCGGGCGGCCGCCAGCCGTGCTGGGTTGGCGCTCGCGGATGGATTGGCGGGAGCGCTGCCGGTGCCCTCGTCACCAGAATCACCGCCGCGTGGCCATACCGCGACCATCACGGCTACCACGAGGACAACCGCAACCGACGTCCATCGAAACCATGGGCTGAGCAGCACGAGCCTGGTGCGGGGATTCACTTGTGCGGCCGTTGGGCGAGTGAGATCAGATGCTCGGTCTCTGCCGCGTTCACGCCCTTGACCAGCGCCGCGGCGGCCTCCGGCTCTGTGGGCCCCACACCGTAGGACGGGCAGTCGCGTGCCAACGGACACGCCCCGCACGCGGGCTTGCGGGCGTGACAGACGCGGCGGCCGTGAAAGATCACCCGGTGCGAGAGCATCGTCCATTCCTTGCGGGGGATCAACTCGCCGACGGCGTGCTCTACCTTGGCTGGGTCTTCCAGGCTGGTCCACCCCCAGCGGCGAGCCAACCTGCCGAAATGGGTGTCGACCGTGATACCCGGCACGTCGAACGCATTGCCTAGCACCACGTTGGCAGTTTTCCTGCCGACCCCTGGCAACGTCACAAGATCTGCCAGCCGAGACGGCACCTCGCCGTCGAACCGCTCCACCAGTGCCGCACCGAGGCCCATCAGCGAGGTCGCCTTGTTGCGATAGAAGCCGGTTGGCCGGATCAGCTCCTCAAGCTCGGTCCGGTCGGCGCCCGCGTAGCCCTCGGCCGATCGGTAGTGGGCGAACAGGCCGGGGGTGACAGCGTTGACCCGCTTGTCCGTGCACTGCGCGGACAGGATCGTAGCCACCACGAGCTCAAGGGGCGTGCCGAAGTCGAGCTCGCAGTGGGCATCCGGATAGGCCGTCGCTAGCGTCCGAACCATCCGCCTTGCCCTGCGCACCATGGCGAGTCGGGTTTCCTCGGAAGGGTGACGACCGACCGTCTGGGATGGCGCGGCGGACTGGCTCATGCCACGTTCTGAAGCTGCGGGGGGCACGCTGTGCAGCCTACGGGCGCCGCGGATGACGCCTGAGCTCCCCTGCGACACGCCGATACCCCGGTCGCACGGGTTGTCCACAGATGAGGGAGGATTTCCTCATCATGGCTCTCTGGTTCATCGTCATCGTGCCTTTCGCGATCATGTTCTTCGCGCTCCTCATGGAGCGCGTAGAGGCACGCCTCAAGCACGTGGCGGTGCACGAGAACGAGGTCGAAGAGTTCCTGGAGCAGGCTAGGCCGAACGAGGTCAACGCGCTGTATGGTCACGGCATCGGGCGCGCGCTCGAGCTCTTCCGTGGCCGCAGGTTGGGGGGCAGGCCGCCGACTTCCAGAGCCAGGAAGGTCCGCGCCGCCAAAGCACGGTCGTAGGTGGGTCGCCGGGTTCTCGATCTCACCAGGTAACGTGCAGGAGTCGGCGCGGCCAACGAGCCGAATCTCGCGCAGGCCGTAGAATGCGCTGGAAGTGATCGACACAACATCGATCGCCAGCGGCTCGCTGTGGCCGTGTTGTCGAAACAGGAGGCACAGGTGGAGGAGACTCTCGCGCGAGCGGGCATCTTCCAGGGGGTCGAACCGGCTGCGGCCGAGGCGCTGGCTCAAGAGCTGGAGGCCATCGACTTTCCCAGGGGTCACGTCATCTTTTCGGAGGGTGAGCCGGGCGACCGGCTGTATATCGTCGTCTCCGGGAAGGTGAAGATCGGCAAGAAGGCCCCTGACGGCAGGGAGAACCTGCTCGCGATCCACGGACCGTCCGACATGTTCGGCGAATTGTCGCTGTTCGACCCGGGTCCACGAACCTCCACGATCACCACAGTGACCGAGGTGCGTGCCTACACCCTTGGTCGGCCACAGTTGCGCAAGTGGATCAGCACCCGGCCGGAAATCGCCGAGCAGCTACTGCGAGTACTGGCACGGCGCCTGCGGCGCACCAACAACATGCTCGCCGACCTGATCTTTACGGATGTACCTGGTCGGGTCGCCAAGGCGCTGCTGACTTTCGCGCAGCGGTTCGGCACCCAGGAGGCTGGCCTGCTGCGGGTCACCCACGACCTGACGCAGGAGGAGATCGCGCAGTACGTCGGTGCTTCCAGGGAGACCGTGAACAAGGCGCTCGCCGACTTCGCCCACCGCGGCTGGTTGCGGCTCGAAGGCAAGAGCGTGCTGATTCTCGACCCGGAGCGGCTCTCCAGGCGCGCCAGGTAGTTGGCCCAGCAGCGTTAGCCCTTAACGCGAGGAGCCGGGCGCCACCCCCGACGTGGCGCTCCGGCTCCTCGTGTTCACGTGGATCACGTCCGTGATGAACACGGCGCTGCAATCCACGCTCCCCACTCCCTCCGGGGTTGTGGCCCCGACCTCGTCCGGAGGGATGTTCAGTTGTTCCTCGTCCGGCGATCGAGTTCTATCCTCGCCCCCGCTCGGCTGTGACTCAAGCACTGTCACCCTGAAGGGCTCCCCCACGGTCATATCGTTGCGAGAACAGCTCCTTCCGTTACGAAACTGAGATCAGTACCCAACAATATCTGGTACGACCGTACGAATCATGGCAGACTGGTACGGGTGTCCCAGTCAACCTCCCTCCGCGACTACCGCACCGTGCTGCGGACCCCCGCCGCACGCGGCCCGATATGCGCGTCACTGCTCGCCAGGCTGCCGATCGCGATGGTCGGTCTCTCCCTACTGCTCTACGTACAGCGGGAAAGCGGCTCCTTTGCCTCCGCTGGGCTGGTATCGGCCGCGGCGCTGATCGGCGTCGCGTCCGGCTCCGTGCTGCAGGGGCGCCTGATGGACCGGTTCGGCCCCACGCGCCCGTTACTGGTGACGTCCACGGCCTTGGCGTGCTTCACCGCTGTCACGATGCTCGCCGTCGAGGCGCACGCGCCGATACCGGTACTGGTCGCGCTGGCATTCACCGTCGGGCTAGCCGAGGTTCCCGTCGGATCGGCCTCCCGTGCGCTGTGGCCGCGGCTGCTGCCGCCTGGGCCGGCCAGGCAGGCCGCGTACTCCTACGATGCCATCAGTCAGGAGGTCTTCTTCATCCTCGGCCCAGGGATCGCGGGCTTGCTTGTCACGGCGCCGTGGGCTGGCACCGGCGTGGTGGCTGGCGTGGCTTGCATGGTTATCGGCGGGGTCTGGTTCGCGCTCACGCCGACCGTGCGCCTCTGGCGCCCCGCGGCGGGCGAGTTGCGGGCGCGCAGCCTGCTCGGCGCGCTGAGCCGCCCAGGTATGCGCACGGTCGCGCTCGCCGCACTCGGTTTCGGCATGGTCATCGGATTCATCGAGGTCGCCGTGCCTGCCGCGGCGGCCGCCGCTGGACATGCGGGCGTCGGCGGCCTGCTGCTGTCGGCCTGGTCGGTGAGTTCAGTGGTGTTCGGGCTGCTCTACACGCTGCGCCCGCTGCCACGGCCGATGCATCTGCGGATACCCACGCTGCTCGCGGTGTTCGCGGCGCTGGTCGCGGTAATGGCGATCCCCACCTCGCTGGGGTGGTTGGCCGCCGCCATGCTGCTCGCAGGCACGATGATCACACCGCAATCGGCGACGCACTCGTCCGCGATCGAGCTGGTGGCGCCGCGTGGCACCGTGGCAGAGGCCTTCGGCTGGGTGATCACCTCGGTGACACTGGGGCTGGCAATCGGGCAATCGGTATCCGGACAGCTGGTGGAGGGGTCAGGGCCACCTGCGGCGTTCCTGGCAGCGGCTGGCTGCGGCCTACTGGTAGCCGCGCTGGTTTTCGCATTCCGCCGAACGGTTTGGGTGTCTTCAAGACACGCAAACCCGACAGCTAGTCGAGCCCGCGTAAGTAGTCCAGTTGTGCGCGCACCGAATGCTCGGCTACCGGCCATAATGCCTGGTCGACGTCGGCGTAGACGTGCTCAACGACCTGCCGGGGGCCCGCGTCCTTGCCCAGCTCGGCGAGCGCGGCCCGCACCTGCGCCAACCGCTGCTCCCGATGATCGAGGTACGCACGCAACGTGACGCGTAATTCGGGCAGCTCAGGGCCGTGCCCTGGCAGCCCGGTGGCCGCCGGTAGCTCGACCAGCCGCCGCAGCGAATTCAGGTAGTCCCCCAGCCGGTCGAGCACCGTGGTGCCGCGGCCGAGCACGGTGTCGCCGGTCAGCACGGCAGGGTGCTCCCCAGCCACTGTCAGGCAGACTGAATCCGCAGTGTGCCCAGGGGTGTGCATAACCTGCAACGACAGTCCGGCCACCTCGACGGTCTCACCGTCGCTCAGCGCCTCGCCGCCGACGCAGAGTCGCGCCTCGAAGGCTCGCACCGGCGCACCCACCAGTTCCGCGAACCGCGCCGCACCCTCGGCATGGTCATGGTGATGGTGGGTCAGCAGCACCAACGCCACCGGCCCGCAGTCCGCGAGCAACCGCAGGTGCTCGCGATCGTCCTCGCCAGGATCGACCACGACGCATTCCGCTGAACCCGGATTACGCAGCACCCAGCTGTTCGTGCCGTCAAGAGTCATCATGTCCGGGTTCCGTTCCAGCAGCACCGACGCGGTCGCTGTCACGGCTCGCAGCACTCCGTACGCGGGGTGTGTGGGGGTCACGACCGCTCCAAGCGGTCACCCGGCCGAGCGTCGAGATGGCCCGCCGCCGCCTCGTACTCCGGTGATCCCGGCAGCACCACCGACAACGTGTCGCCCCTTCGCACTACCTTGGGAATCACCGGCGAGAACATTTTGGGCACTGTCATCGCCGCGCGCACCGTGGCATGGTCACCCAGTTCCGAGAGTGTCATCCAGGTCGGCGGCAGTAGCCCGGACCGACCGGCCTTCCAGTCGTGAAGCGCGTCATCCGGCCGCTGCCAGCCGGAGTGATCCGCTTCGGTGGTCTCGCCGTCGGCGCGCTGCCCCTCGGGTAACTCGGCGAGGAAGAAGCGGGTGTCATAGCGGCGAGCCTCGGCCTCCGGGGTTATCCAATTCGCCCACGGCCGCAGCAGGTCCGACCGCAGCACCAGCCCGGCGTCGGATAGGAAGGCCGAAAGCGAGAGTACCCTGCCGACGAGCGCCGCGCGGGCGTCGGCATAACGGGCGGTATCGCCGACCACGCTACCGGCGTCCGGCCCTGCCAGCAGCACACCGGACTCCTCGAAGGTCTCCCGCACCGCGGCACACACCAGCGCCCGCGCCAGCGCGGGCGAGCAGCTGAACTCCTCGGCCCACCACTCGGGATCAGGGCCTGCCCATGCACCGGCTGACGAGTCACGGGCATCAACGCCGCCGCCGGGGAACACCGTCATGCCACCGGCGAAGGCCATCCCCGTCACCCTGCGGAGCAGGTAGACCTCGGGCCCCCGCGAGGAGTCCCGCAGCAACACCACAGTCGCGGCGTCCCGCGGCGTGACCGGCGGGTCCGGCGGAGCACTCGGCACCATGTGGGCAGGCAAGGTCAGCTCATCGGGCAAAT
>JBOHEL010000110.1:0-11579 GCA_050700995.1 Sciscionella sp.
ACGTCGAGGGCCTTCCACAGCGTCGCGGAGACGCTGTCCAACACGGGGATTCCGAGTTCGGCCTCCAACGCGGCGACGTGCGGAGCGCCGTGCATGTTGGTGCACACCACTGCCACAGCCTGCGCATCAGACACCGCCGCGTCGGTGATCAATTCCCGCACAAGTCCTGGCGGTGTGCGGGCGAAGGACAGGTTGTCGGTGAGGTCCAAGCCCCGCTCCGACACGACGCTGACACCCTGGCCTGCGTAGGTGTCGACAATCCTGCGCATCACCTCCTCGGTGTAGGGCACGGCGAGCCCGAGCCGGTGCACCCCGAAGGCAGTGCAGGCGTCCAGCAACGCCAGCGTCGAGGTGGTAGCGGCGACACCGGTCTCCCTTTCCAGCGCCCGCACCACCTCACGGTCGTGTTCGATGCCGAGCCATGAGCCCGAGGTGCCGTTCCACACGACGACGTCGACCTTCGCGTCCGCCAACAACCTGGCCGCCGTCACCATCGGCGCGGCATCGAACTGTGCCGACGACGTGCCCTGTAGGCTGATCCGGGTCACGGTGAGCCTGCTGAAATGCGCGGTGACACCCTCAGCGCAGGCAAGGATTCGGTAGGTCACCGGCTCCAAACAGGTATTCGACGACGGTGTCAGCATCCCTATACGCACGCTCATAACTCATCCCTTGCCGAGGTGTAGCGGACCCAGTCCTACCGGCAGTGCAACAGGAAACCTGCACTCGCGCACGGAGCCAGTACATACGACACCCAGATCGCGTGGCGGTGAGTCAGCCATAGCGTCGCTCCTCCCCTTCGTCAGGTGGCCTCTCAAGCGAACGAATGCACCTTGGCATCCGGTATCCCAAGATGCACGCATGCACACCGTTCTGTCAAGGCCGTGCGGGGCCCTAGCGTACAGGCATGCTTACTAATTGTAACTGCCGCGAAGGGGCGTTTTTCATAGCCCTTGACTAGCGAGACGTAGCACTGCAAACTGGGATACCGAATACCAATTATCACCACCGTTGGTTGGCAAAATGCGCTGGTCAGCCTGGGCGTATGTCGGAACACGGTACGTCTTTCTACAGGTAGATGCCGTGGTGGTCGCGACCACCTATCGCTGATATGTCGTATACAGATGGAGGCACGGTGGCCATGAATACGCCCCAGTCCCGCTCGGCAGCGACCAAGGACATCCAACAGGACGTGGCAGGCACAAGCCCGACGAACGTGCGATGGAAGATCTTCCTGCTGCTCCTTGTGATCGTGACGATCAACTATGTCGATCGGGGGTCGATCTCGGTAGCCCTGCCGCTGATTACCAAGGACCTCAGCATGTCGCCTGCTGTCACCGGCATCGTATTGTCCGCCTTCTTCTGGTCATACGCGCTCATGCAGATCCCTGGCGGATGGCTGGTTGACAAGTTCGGGCCGCGCCGGATGGTGGCGGCATCGTGCACGGGTTGGGGAATCGCGCAGGCCCTCACTGCAGCGGTCAGCGGTGTGGGGTCCTTCATCTCTTTCCGTGTGCTGCTGGGTCTGGCGGAAGCGCCGGTGTATCCCTCGGGTGGGAAGATCAACGCCACCTGGATGCCCGCACAAGAGCGGGGCCGAGGCGCGGTGATCCTCGACGGCGGCGCGCCGCTCGGTGCCGCCGTCGGCGGTATCGCGATCGCCGGCCTGATCCTGCTCACGGGCAGCTGGCGTTGGTCCTTCCTCATCGCGGGCATCGTCACGATCTTGATTGGGATTTACGCCTACCGCTACATCCGCAACAGCCCACGCGAACACCCGAAAACCAACGAGGCCGAAGTCGAGTATGTCGAGCGCGCACACGCGGCAGAGGACGCCACAGCCCCCGATAGCGTGGCCAAGCCCAATCTCTTGCGCTACCTGAAGTTCAGGTCCTTCTGGTCGATGTGCCTCGGCTGGCTCGGTTTCAACGGCGTGTTCTACGGGCTGCTCACCTGGGGCCCCCTCTATCTCGCCCAGACTAAGGGCTTCGATATCAAGACGATCGGCTTCTCTACTTTGATCATCTTCGGCGCGGGTTTCGTCGGGGAGTTGGTGGGCGGCTTTCTCGCCGACTGGTGGCGTGGTCGCGGGGCGAACCCTAATCTGGTGCTGCGTACGCTGTTGGGCGTTGCCGGGCTGTTGGTCGTCGGTGGCCTCATCGGTGTTACGTTGGTGTCCAATCCCGTCGCCGCCGTTGCGTTGCTCTCTCTCGTGCTGTTCTTCCTGCGCTGGGTCGGCTTGTACTGGAGCGTGCCCTCAATCCTCGGTGGCCGTGACAATGCGGGTGTCCTTGGCGGAGCGATGAACTTCAGCGGCAACATTTCCGGGTTCGTGACCCCTGCGGCGGTCGGCTTCATCGTCGCAGCGACCGGCGGGTACTACTGGGCCCTGCTGTACTTCGTCGGCGCGGGTGCGCTGATGACCATCTCGGTGGTGACCCTCAACTACAATCGCCGCCTGCCGGTCTGATTCCCCGAGACGCCAGCCTCCCCATACCGGCTAACCTAGCGCTCGATCAAGTGCATGTGTGAGGTCGGCGGCCAGATCACGCGGTTCCTCGATGCCGACCGAGATGCGTAGCAGGTCGGGCGACTCGTAGGAGTCGACCAGGCTGGCCACGTCGCCAAGGCTGGTCGCCCGGGTGATCACCTCGAACGCGTCGTATACCGCGGCTTTCCGATTGGGTTCACTCAGTGTAAAGGAAAACATGCCGCCGTAGATGCCACCGGTGAGCAAGGTGGCGACCCGGTGGCCGTGGCCGCCAGGCAGCCCCGGGTAGTACACCTCAGAGGTCGCGGGGTGGGCGCGGGCAAGGTTGGCCAGATGTAACGCAGAGGCGCTCTGGCGTTGCATCCGCAGCTGCAAGGTCTTCATTCCGTCCAGCACCCCGGCCGCGTTGTGAGGGGTGGCCGCAGTGCCCAGCCTTCGGCAGAGTTCCCGAATGGGTGCGAGCAGGCTCTTTCGACCCGCGACTGCTCCGGCGAGAACTCGGCCGTGACCGGCTAGGTATTTGGTAGCGCTGTGCAGCACTAAATCCGCGCCGTGCCCTAGGGGTTGTAACAAGACTGGTGAGGCCAGCGTGTTGTCCACCACCACCACCAGCCCTCGATCGTGACCCAGTTCGATCAGTGATGTCAGATCGAGGACTCGCAGCTTGGGATTAGTGAACTCTTCGAAGAACAGGGCTCGGGTGTTCGGCCGAATGGCCCGCGCTACCGTTTCGAGGTCGTCGAAGTTCGCGAAGGTGCACTGCCCGCCAAGTCCAGCGAGATCCTCTGCCAGCCATCGGTGGGTGGCCACGAACAGCTCGTCCGATGCCACCACGTGCCAGCCGTCGCGCAGCAGCGCCAGCAATGTTGTGGTGATCGCGGCCATGCCGTTGTTGAACGCCAAGGCGGCTTCCGCCATCTCAACCGCGGCCAGCTTGCGCTCCAGGGCGTCCACAGTCGGGTTATAGCCTCGGGTGTAATACGGTCCCGCTGACATGCTGGCAACGGCGGCGTCGTGGGTGGCCAAGTCCGGCATGATGAACGACGCGGTATCGAAGACCGGGGTGGTGACCGCGTTGTGCGGTTGCCACGTTTCCCCGGCGTGTACCAACCTGGTAGCGAGGCCGTGCGCCTCCTCGACGGGCCGGTCTGTTGGCCGCACCGTGTCATTGTCAACGACCGTGTCGTGCGGGCTCCACGCCTGCACGGTGTGCAAGGGCGGGGTATGCGGGCTGGGTGCCTCTCTTCCTGACGGGTTCATGAGTTGATCGGTGGTGTCATCAGCGCGGGGACGTCGACGTAGCCGCCCTGCGCAGTGAACTCGTCGGTGACCGATGCCCGCAATTCCGGATCGGACAGGACATCGATTGCGGTCAGGGCGAGCGCCACCGCGCCGTCCACCACGGCGGCGTCGGCGGCCGTCGAGGATGCGTATTCGGCGAACTCGCGAGTGTGCGTCACTGCCTCCGGTGGGGCGATCCCCACCATGGGGTGGATGGCTGGCATCCGTAGGCTGATATTGCCCAGATCGGTGGAGCCCAGTGTTGCGCCCTGCGCGCGGACCGGGTGGCCCCGCCGCGCGTAGTGCTCGGCGAATCGGGCGGCCAACGTGGCGTTGCTGCGCACCGGCATGCACGGCGGCACGCGGTCCCACTCTGCTACCAGCCGGGTGCCGGTGATCAGTGCGGCGCCGTCGAGGATCTGCTGGACTCGCCTGCTGAGCGCGGCGAGCGCGCGTTCGTCCGGGGATCGTAGGAGGAACCGCGCCTTGGTGCGCACCGGCACGACGTTCGCCGCGTCACCGCCGTCGGTAATATTTCCGTGCACGCGTTCGGTATCACGGATGTGCTGACGTAGCGCGGCGATCCCCTGGTAAGCGGTGACCATCGCGTCCAGCGCGTTGCGTCCCTCATCCGGCGACGCCGAGGCATGGGCGGCGACTCCGTGGTAGGCCACTTCGACCGACCGCAGGCCGAGGTTGGTGACGTTGGCGGTGGTCTCGCCGGGCGCCGGGTGCAGCATCAGCGCGGCATCCCAACCGTCGAACGCGTTGGCTCGCGCGAGTAGTTCCTTCCCTGAGCCATTCTCCTCTGCCGGTGTGCCGAACAACGTGATCGAGCCACCCAGCACGGAGACCACTTCGGCAACACCGAGGAACGCACCGACTGCACTGGCGCAGATGATGTTGTGTCCGCAGCCGTGCCCGATTTCCGGCAGCGCATCGTACTCGGCCAGCACCCCGATCCGAGGGGAACCGCGACCCGCGCTCACCCGGAGCGCGGTGGCCAGCCCGTACTCGCCGAGCGAGCATTCGAATCCGCATGTGGCCAGCAAGTCCGCCACCGCGGCGACCGACTGGTGCTCGGCGAAGCCAACCTCGGCCGCAGCGTGCACTTGATGACTCAGTCCGACCAACTCCGGGGCCAGTCTTTCGATCCGGGAAATCGCCCGGCCTTGCGCTTCTGATTGGACCATCACAGCACCTTTTTCAGGAAGGCACGGGTACGTTCGTGCGTGGGGGTAGTGATCAGCTGTCGTGGGTCGCCTTCTTCGATGACCCGGCCGCCTTCCAGGAAGGCGGCGGTGGTTCCTACCTCGCGGGCGAAGCCCATCTCGTGGGTGACGACCACCATGGTCATTCCGGTCGCGGCAAGGTCGCGCATGACGTCAAGCACTTCGCCGACGAGTTCCGGGTCGAGCGCGGACGTAGGCTCGTCAAAGAGCATCACCGCAGGCTCCATCGCCAGTGCCCTGGCGATCGCAACCCGCTGCTGTTGACCACCGGATAGCTGCGCCGGGTAGTAGTTCATGCGGTCGCTCAACCCAACGCGGGTCAGTAGCCGCTGTGCCCGCTCGCGGGCAATGGTTTTGCTGTCTCCCTTGACCTTCATGGGGGCCAGGGTCACGTTCTCCATCGCGGTCATATGACTGAATAGGTTGAACTGCTGGAAAACCATGCCGATCTGGGCTCGCTGGGCGGCGATCCGTGCTGGTGACAATTCGTGTATTCGGCCGTTTATCACTTCGCCGCCGACCATTTCGCCATCCACCAGGATGATGCCCCCGTCGACGGACTCCAGGTGGTTTATGCACCGCAGGAAGGTCGACTTGCCGGAGCCCGATGCGCCTAAAAGGCACAGCACCTCGCCCCGGCGGACCTCCAGGTCGATCCCCTTGAGCACCTTCGTGGTGCCGAAACGCTTGTGCACGTTGTGGGCGATGACGATAGGCGGATCAGGCGCCATGTGAACCTCCCACCGCGCCGACACGTCGGCCCATACCTCGGCCTAGGTGGCGTTCGAGCCGCGTCTGCAGGTATGTCAGCGCTGAGGTCATGAGCAGGTACCAAATGCACGCCACAGCGAGCAGTGCGATTTGGTGATAGTTGCGGGCGTAAATGTCGGTAACCGAGCCCAACAGGTCCCGCACGCCGATCACCAGTACCACCGAGGTCATCTTCAACATGTTGATCACCTGGTTGCCCATGGGCGGGATGATCGCGCGCAGCGCTTGCGGCAGAACGATGTAGCGCAATGTCGCCAGTTCCTTGAGGCCCAGTGCATGCGCCGATTCGACCTGGCCGGGCGGCACGCTCAGCAACCCACCCCGGACAATCTCGGCTACGTAGGCTGCCTCGTTGAGCCCCAACCCGAGTACCGCCGCGGCGAAGAGCGACACCAGGGTGTTGGTGTCGAGCGCGAACAGCGTCGGGCCACCACCGGGGATACCCAGTCCGATCTGTGGGAAGAGTGCTGCTGCGAATCCCCAGAACAGCACCTGGACCAGCACCGGGGTGCCACGGAAGAACCAGATATACAGGGCCGCCGCGCCCCGCGCCACGGGGCTTGCCGACTGGCGCAGCACCGCGAGTACGACGCCGAGGACGACGCCGATGACCATCGCATAGACGGTCAGTTCGAGGGTGATGGCAATGCCGTGGCCCACGCTCGCGTCAAACAGATACTGGCCCACCGTCGGCCAGTCGAACCGAGGGTTGGTGATGATGATCGCCACACCCCACGCGGCGAGCAGCGCGATCACCGCGGTGAGGACTGCCTGACCGGGCTTGCGCCTGCGTGCGGGACGCGTGTCGCTGATCCTGGCCAGTTCCGCCAGGTCCATGTGCGTGTCTGCCGTGCTCATCGGCGCGCCGGATTCAGTTCGGCCTTGGCGAGCGCGGCGTTGGAGTTATTCCACCTGGCAAGCACTTTGCCGTATGTACCGTCGGCAATGATGGCGTTGAACCCGGCGGCGAGCGCGTTGGCCAGTTGCGGGTTGGCCTTGGGTACCGCCACGGCCGCGTCTACCGGCTGCACGAGGATGGTCGGTACGGTCTCGAACACGCCGGGATGGATCTTGGCCTGGTAGCCAACCATGCTGTTGTCCGCGAGCAGCGCGTCGGCCCGGCCGGTGGCTACCGCCTGGTTGACGTCTGTTTGTTGCGGGAGGCGGAGCAGTGTCATCGGATGCTTACTGGCGGCGGCACATGCCTGCTGCAACTCATCGACCACCTGCTGTGCCTGCGTGGTTCCGGTCTCCGCGGCGACCGTCCGTCCGCACAGGTCGGTCGACGCATTGATGCTGGCCGGATTGCCCTTCTTGACCAGCACAGATGTCCCCCCTTTGATGTATGCGACGAGGTTGAGCTGCTGTTCGCGCTCGGCTGTGATCGACCACGCCGACCAGCTGGCGTCGAACCGATGAGCGGCGAGCCCGGCAAGCATGCCGTCAAACGGCACTTGTACCCACTCGATCTTCAGTCCTGCTCTTGAGGTGATCGCGGTGGCGAAGTCGGGCAGCATGCCAACGATCTTTCCGTTGGTGTCCTTGAACGTGCTCGGTGGATAAGTGGGATCCGCGGCCAACCGCAACACCCCGGAGGTTCGTACGCCGGCCGGGAACATTTGGCGCAGCGAGTTGTCAACCGGGCCGGACAGACCTGCAGGCGCCGGGGAGAGACCAGTGCTGCTTCCCCCTGGGCCGTCAGAATTGGTGGCGGCATTGGTGGCGCAGCCGGCGAGGGCGGCCGCCAGCGCCACGATTGGAATCAGGACTCGTGCTCGCATGATCACTCCCGCTGGTCGTGGGACGAGATTTGAGTTAAGATAATACGTATTATCTTCGGATGCAACGGTGCGGCCGGTACCGACGATCAGCGAGGAGTTGAGGTGGGCAGGCTCAGTGACAAGGTCGTCGCCGATCTGCGGCGAGCGATTGTGTATAGCGAGTACGAGCCGGGCAGCCGGTTGCCCACGGCCGAGACACTGTGCGAGACGCTCGGGGTGTCCCGCAGCGTGGTGCGGGACGCGCTGCGCACACTATCCTCGATGGGTTTGGTCGAGGTGCGTCACGGCCACGGCATCTTTGTGGCGCAGCCTCGCGATGATGCGCTCACCAACGCGCTTGCCCTGCGTATGCAGCGCTCCGAGTTGACCATCGGCGACGCCCTGCAAGCGAGGGTCTCACTGGAATCAGCGTTGGCGGCCGAGGCCGCACGGGTCGGTGACGACGCCAGTTGGGTCATGATGCACGCGCACCTCGACAACTTCGAAGGCGGAGTTCGCGCCGGCGACTGGCCAACAGCGCACCGCGAGCACCTGGCCTTCCACCGGGGAATCATCGAGGCGTTGCGGCTACCGGCGCTGGAGTTGATGATCGAGCCGTTTCAGGAGTACATCATCGTCAGCTCGATTCCGGCCGAACCTGAAAGCCGGGACGAGTGGGGCCTCGGTTCGCACGATGCGATCATGGCTGCGCTGGAGGCCCAGGATCCAGACGCCGCCAGAACGGCGATCGTCGAGCACTTCGGCTACGTACACAGTGCGAAGTACGCCGAGTACGTCACGACGTCGTTCCGTGAGGCCCGCACCGCAGCAGCCGAACGGCTCACCGAACCGGGCTGACGACCTCGGTGCCCCTGGGGCCGCAGCAACGTGTGCCAGGCCCAACGTGGTCGACCCCAGAGATCGCTTGATCACCGGCGCGGGGCCTTTCGCTCGTACTGGCCGATGGCTTGCTACAGCGACATGGAGATCGCCGTGGCGGTCAGATACAGTACATCGCCGAGCACACGCCACCGCGTATCCGAGGCGGCACGGTGTCGTTCAACCAGCTCATGGTCACCACCGGCATCCTGCTGGCCTATGTCGCCGATTTCGGCCTGAAAGACGTCAGCGGTAACTGGCGGTGGACGCTCGGCCTCGGCGCGGTACCGGGTATCGCGCTCGTGGTCGGGATGCTGCTCGTGCCACATACGCCTCGGTGGCTGATGCAGCGCGGCAGACGCGAAGACGCCCGAGCGGTCCTACAACGCAGCAGGCAGGAAGGTGAGATCGACGGTGAGCTGGACGATATCGCGTCGGTGCTGAGCGAGGAGCGGCGTTTGAGCCTGCGCCAGCTCGTCGGAGGGCGCCTACGGCCGCTGCTCGCTGTCGGCCTGGCGCTGGCGATCTTCCAGCAGTTCGTCGGCGTCAACACCGTGATCTACTTTTCGCCGACCATCCTGACCTATACCGGTCTGCACGCGAACGGCGCGATCACCCAGGCCGTGAGTGTGGGGATCACGAACGTGGTGTTCACCGTCATCGCGGTGCTGTTGCTCGACAGGATCGGCCGCCGGGTGCTGCTGCTGATCGGCACGGTTGGCCTGGTCATCGCGCTGGTAGCCCTGGGGTTCTTCTTTTTCCTTCCGGGCCTGCAACACGCCGTGCCTTGGCTGGCGCTCGGCTCGCTGATCCTGTTCATAGCTTCGTTCGCGATCGGGCTTGGGCCGGTGTTCTGGCTGATGATTTCGGAGATCTTCCCGCTGTCGCTGCGCAGCAGGGCGATGGCCATCTGCACGGTTGGCAAATGGGTCGCCAACTTCCTGGTGTCCTACTTCTTCCTTGAGCTCATCGGCGCGGTCGGCAAACCTGGGACGTTCTGGATCTACGCGGGCATCGGGGTGCTGGCGGTAACGTTCTTCGCGGCCAAGGTGCCGGAGACCAAGGATCGCTCACTGGAAGAGATCGAGCGGGACCTCGGGGTCGAGCGTGGCGCACGGATGTGATCCTTGCGCGTGGCAGGCTGGTTACACCAGTTCACCGCCCTCGATCAAAGATCAACTCCGCACGCTACTCGCGGGACGAAACTGGCGCCAGTGGTGGCCAAGGCGGTATGCGTCTCCGACTACGCGGCTGACGGGCGTCCCCCGACCGATGTCATGCTTTCGGTATGAACGTTCCCTCCGGTCAACAGAGCCACATTGACGTCGCCGAATTGCTGGTAGCTTTGGCGGCCCGTGAACAACAAGCCCGCGACATGCCGGCACCCGCTCATATCTCAGCTGCCGATACCTGGGCCGCAGCGCAAGATCTGGTACGCGGAATGGCAGGCTGGCCCCGCGAAGCCGATTCCGACCGCGTCTAACGAGTGTCCCGCCGAGCCCGCCCGGTATCGGCGCAACTTCCCTGGACGCCTACCGGGGGGCGTATGGGCTTACCCGGGCGGGCGGCGGTACCCCAGGGCAGGCTCGGTGCCGGTAACCGGGTTTCCAAGTGGAAGGCGGCGTGGCCGAGCTTGGTACCCGGCATGCGGCGTTCGTGCAGTATGTGCTGCCCGAGGCCGCTCCCCGGTATCAGCGATCCGTTTCGTCCGTGTCGGATTCGGTACGTTTCGTGATTCGTCGGGCGGCCAATGCCCCGCAGGCGGCCAGCACCAGGAGGGCGCCAGCGGAAGCGAGGAATGCCGGTGACGTGGGGTCGGTGACGGCTGCGCCGAGCACCACGTACACCACGATTCCCGGCAGCATGCCGAGCGCGGTGCCAAGCAGATACTGTCGCAAGCTGACCGCTGTCAGCGCGGAGCCATAGTTGACCACGCCGAACGGGAACAGCGGGATCAACCGCACCAGCAGCACCGCAACGGTTCCGCGACGTGACAGGAACGCATTGAGCCGGTCGAGCCGGTCGCCCGCCAGCCGCCGCATGGCTTCCCGCGACAGCAACCTGCCCAACAGGAAAGCTGCCGCCGCCCCGAGCGTCGCACCGCACCAGACCAGCAGGATCCCCGCTATGGGGCCGAACAGCACGCCTGCGGCGGCGGAGAGCAGCGCGTCAGGAAACAGTATGATCGTCGCCACGGTGTACACCAGAATGAACAGGACCCAGCCCGCGCCGCCCAAACTCGCCGTCCAATCGCGTGCCTGCCCGACAATATCGGCACCCCGGGTGACCGCCAGCCAACCCGACACGCCGAGCAGCACCAGCAGCAACCCGAGCCGAGGCCATGGGGAGCGCAGTACCCGCACCACCACGCGAGGTTCTCTCGCACCTGGTTGCGCTGTCATACCTTCCGACCCCATCCCGCAGTGGAGAGAGCTCGCCGGGCGAACACGACGCGCTGGCAGGCAGTGAATGCCACCGCGGCCGCCCAGATCCACGCCAGCAGCCCCGCGTACTGCAGCCCCGCGTACTGCGGCAGCAAGCAGAACAGCACCCCGGAGGCTACCGTTTCGGTGCCCTCGGTGAGCCCGCCGACGAAGGAAAGCGAGCGGCCGTCGTCGATCTGGCGGCCGACGCGCTCGGCGATGGAGGAGAACGCCAGGAACGCGGCCCCGTTGATGTAGTAGGCCAGCAGCACAAACAGGAACGGCAGGTACTCACCGGTACCGACGGCCATGCCAACGACGAAGGCGCCGTAGACGGTGAAGTCGGAGACGATGTCGGCGAAGCCGCCGAACGCACTCCCGCCGCCGCGGCGGCGCGCCAGCGGGCCGTCCACACCGTCGAGCAACCGGGACACCAGCCACAACGCCAAAGCGACGAACCAGGCCCTGGCCGCGGCGGCGCCCGCCGAGGCCAGCCCGATCACCAGTCCAGCAGCGGTCAGCATCCCTGGCGTCAGCCAAGCCCGATCGAGCCACCGCACCAGCCGGTCGATCGGCGACGCGAGCAGCGCCCGCGCCCGCGCATCCAGCATCGATGGCTCCTAATCGGGTAGTAGGGATGGGGATTGGGCGGTGGATGCCGCGGTTCGTGTTCCTGCGGGTCTGCCGCCGGGTGGACGCCTAATGGCTCCCGGCGTGTGACGTCTTAGGAAAGAACGGCGCG
>JBOHEL010000111.1:0-11536 GCA_050700995.1 Sciscionella sp.
CGGCGGGCCGATCTCCGCGCTCGGGCGGCTCGGCGTTGACCTCGTGGTGTCCCCGAACGCCTCGCCCTACGAGCGCAGCAAGGACGATCAGCGGCTGCCGCTTGTGGCGCGCAGGGCGGCGGAAGCCGGCGCGCCGCTGGTGTACACCAACCAGGTCGGCGGCCAGGACGACCTGGTGTTCGACGGCGATTCGATCGTGGCGGCAGCCGACGGGACGCTGCTCGCGCGGGCGCCCCAGTTCACCGAGCACCTGCTGACGCTGGATCTGGAGCTGCCTGGCGACCGGCGGGACTACCCGGCAGAGGTGGACGGCTTCCGGCTCGCGCACGTGGTGCTCTCCGGCGATCCGCTGCCGAAGTACTCCCCGCTACCCGCACCGCCGATCGCCCAGCCGCTCGACGACCCGGCGGAGGTATGGGCGGCACTGGTCACCGGGCTGCGGGACTACACGCGGAAGAACGGTTTCGGATCGGTGATCTTCGGGTTCTCCGGCGGCATCGACTCCGCGGTCAGCGCAGCACTGGCGGCGGACGCGCTCGGCGGGGACGCGGTGTACGGGGTGTCGATGCCCTCGCTGTACTCCTCGGCCCACTCCCGCGACGACGCCGCCGACTTGGCACATCGCATCGGCGCGCACTACCAGCAACAGCCGATCGCGGACCTGGTCGCACCGTTCGTGGAGCAGCTCAAGCTGACCGGTCTCGCGGAGGAGAACATCCAGGCGCGCGCTCGCGGCATGCTGCTGATGGCGCTGTCAAACGCGGAAGGGCATCTGGTGCTGGCAACCGGTAACAAGACCGAGCTAGCGGTGGGGTACTCCACGATCTACGGCGACGCGGTCGGTGGGTTCGCGCCGATCAAGGATGTCTTCAAGACCCACGTGTGGGAACTCGCGCGCTGGCGCAACGCGGAAGCCGTTCGCCGTGGTGAGACGCCGCCGATCCCGGAGAGCTCGATCAGCAAACCGCCGTCTGCCGAGCTGCGGCCCGACCAGCTCGACTCGGATTCACTGCCGGACTACGCGGAACTGGACGAGGTACTCGACGGGTACGTGGAAGGCGACAGGGGCAGGGACGACCTGCTCGCCGCAGGGTTCTCCGCCGACCTGATAGACCGCGTGCTGCGGATGGTGGATCGCGCGGAATACAAGCGACGCCAGTACCCGCCGGGCACCAAGATCACGTTCAAGGCGTTCGGCCGCGATCGCCGACTACCCATCACCAACGGCTGGCGAGAACACCAGTAACGCACACGGGCGAGTGCAGCGCCAGCGCGGTAATCCCGCACGCCACCCCGACCACCCGTAACACCGTGAGTACTTTCGTCGGCTATAACCGTGGAAAGTACTCACGGTCGGTTGGCCGGGTGTGTGAGGCTCATCGCAACGCTTGGCGCGATCTGGCCAGTGGTGCGACGCTTTGTGGGCACACCATCCATACACGGGGACCCGGATGTCGGGCTTCGAGGGAAGGACGGTCGGAGAAATGCCTGCTGAACTCAGCGCGCCGTACGGCAGTGGCGCGAGCACAGCGAAGCCTGCCAAGAAGGTCAGGATCCATCACCTGCAGGAGCTCAAGGACCGCGGCGAGCCGTGGCCGATGCTCACCGCGTACGACATGTACACCGCGGAACTCTTCGACGAAGCTGGCATCCCTGTGCTGCTTGTCGGGGACTCCGCCGCCAACAACGTCTTCGGTTACGACACCTCGCTACCGGTCACGGTGGACGAGCTGCTGCCGCTGGTACGCGCGGTAACCAGCTCCGCCAAGCACGCGCTCGTGGTGGCGGACCTGCCATTCGGTTCCTACCAGCTCTCGCCGGAACAGGCGCTTGGCACCGCGGTGCGATTCATGAAGGAAGGCCGGGCGCAGGCGGTCAAGCTAGAGGGAGGGGTGCGGTTCGCCCCGCACGTCGAGGCGCTGACCGGGGCAGGTATCCCGGTGATGGCGCATATCGGGTTCACCCCGCAGAGCGAGCACAACCTGGGCGGATACCGGGTGCAGGGCCGCGGCGAAGCGGCCGAGCAGTTGCTTGCCGACGCTGTGGCCATGCAGCGGGCCGGCGCGTTCGCCGTGGTGATGGAAATGGTCACCGCGGAGGCGGCCAAGAAGGTCACCCACGAGCTGCGCATCCCCACCATAGGGATCGGAGCGGGGCCGGACTGCGATGCGCAGGTGCTGGTCTGGCAGGACATGGCTGGGCTTCGCCGAGGCAAGTCTCCCCGGTTCGTCAAGCGGTACGCCGAGCTCGCTGGCATGCTCTCCGGTGCCGTGCAGGACTTCGCCGCCGAAGTACGCAACCGTGAGTTCCCGGCCCCCGAGCACTCCTTCCACTGACCCCTCATGGCAAGAGGGCGGCGGTCAGCTCGGCGTGGGCCGCTAGCAGGGACGGGCCGTACCAGGTGAGATGCCGGCCGGAGACCAGGACGTGCGGTGCGCAAGGGAAAGCGTCGGGACCGTCGTCCTCGGTGAACTCGTAGGGCTCGTCGGGGAGCACCACCAGATCGGCCGCGCCGGAACGCAACGTCGCCCGCAGCTCGTCGAGCGGTGGGCGCGGATACCGGTCGGCGTGCTCGGCATAGGCATTGCCGACGCCTAACCTGCGCAGTATGTCACCGGCGAAGGTGTCCCGGCCGAGCACCACCCACGGCCGCCGCCATACCGCAACGATGGCGGTCGCGGTGATCGGCACGACCTCCCGCCAGCGCTCCTCCGCCGCCACCAGCCACTCCGGCTCCGTCACACCGAACCCCGTGCACAGCAACCGTCTGATCGACCCGAGCGCGGCAGGTACCGTCGGCGGTGCCGCGGTCACCCAGACCGCGACCCCGTTCGCGCGCAGCGCGTCCACGTCGGACGGCCGGTTCTCCTCAGCATTCGCGACCACGAGATCCGGCCGCAGCGCGAGCACATCGGGCACCCTCGGATATTTGGAGCCACCCACGCGCGCCACGTCCGGCATCGGCGGATGAACGCAATAGTCGGTCGCGCCGACCAGCACGCCGGACACGCTCGCCACGATCGCCTCAGTCAACGACGGCACCAGTGACACCACCCGGCGCGGCCCGTTCGGCAGCGGCACCGGTTCGCCGAGATCGTCCGACAGTGTCACAGATCGGTGATCCGGATTCCAGCGTGTGCCTTATACCGCCGGTTGATCGCGATCAGGTTGGCGGTTAGCGCCTCGACCTGGTGCGCGTTGCGCAGTCGGCCGCCGTAGATGCCACGGAACCCCGGGATGGCATCGGCGAGCGCGCGCACCGTGTCGGTGGCGTCCCGATCGTCGCCGAGCACCAGCACGTCGGTGGCCATATCCGCCACCGCCAGGTCGGCGAGTGCCACCGCCGAGACGTGGTGGAACGCGGCGGTGACACGGGAGTCCGGCAGCAAACCTTCGGCCTGCTGCGCCGCGCTGCCCTCGGGTACCACGAGCCCGTACGGGCCCAACTTGTCGAAGCCGAGCGGGTTCACGCAGTCGATAACGATCTTGCCAACGAGTTCGGCCCGGAGCGACGTCAGCAGTTCGGCGTGGCCCTGGTAGGGGACCGCGACGAGCACCAGGTCCGCGGCCGACGCACAGCCGAGGTTATCGTCGCCGCTCACCGATCCTGAGCCGGTGAGCTCGGCGATTTCGGCAGCCGCCGACCGACCGCGCTCTGCGGCACGGGAACCGATCACCACCTTCATCCCGGTCCGCGCCCACCGGGTAGCCAGGCCCTTACCCTGCGGGCCGGTACCACCTAGCACACCAACCGTAAGCTGCATCACATCGGTCACATCGCGTCCTTCCGCCGCTGGATACCCCTATCGTCGGTCACCCCTGGGGATCGGGTCCAGACATGAGACAAGGACCTCAGCTTCCGCGGCGTTCACGATCCGCTTCCCGGTGCGCTCCCGGTACACCAACTCACCGTCGCCGTCGATCTCCACCAGCACTCCGACCTCGGCGAGCTGTTCCTCGTCGAGATCGACCAGCTTCTCGTATCGCGACGGCACAACTCGGTACACCGGCCAGTTCAACTGCCCATGCATCTGATGGAACTCCGCGAGCAGCCGCACCATCTGCTGCTGCCACGGCAGCGGCATGCCCTCGGCGAGCGAGCGCGGCAGTACGGCGTATCCCTGGTCGACGCCTGGGGGCCGCTGTTCGAGGAAGTCGCGCAACGGAGTGCTTGACGCAGGCGGTCTACCGGAGCGTGGGATGGGATCGGGAGTGAACATGGCTCCATTGTCTCGTGAGTTCACCGCGATGTCCTCCTCCGCCCCCAAACCGCGTCAGTGCCAACCCATTGACCGTGGCCCGCCCACAACAACGGTCACACCCCGGGTCGCACCGCTTGGCCGACGAGTTGCCCGCTGTCCCAGTTCACCGCCCTGGTGCGGACCGGGACGCCGGTCTCCGGGGCTTCCACTATCTCGTCGTTACCGAGATAAATCGCCACGTGGTGAATGGTCGCCGGGTTGCTCGGGTCGGTCGCCCAGAACAGCAGATCACCAGCCTGAGCCTGGCGTACCGGCAGGTAGGCGCCGTCGTGGAACTGCTGCCGCGAGGTGCGCTCCAGCGTCACGCCCGCCGCCTGGTAAGCCCGCTCCACCAGCCCGGAGCAGTCATAGGCGTTCGGACCCTCCGCACCCCAGACATAGGGCTTGCCCCGCTGGCTCAGCGCGAACTGGATGGCGGTGCCCGCCGCGCCGCCCGGCGAGGGCAGCAGGTTGCCTGCCGACTGACCGCAGCCGGTAGGATCGCTGACCTTGCCGACGCTGCGCAACAACGACGCGGCCATCGGCGCCCACCGGCGGTAACGGCCTGGGAAGGCGGAGCGCTCCACGGCCTGTGCGGTGTCACCAGGGTCCTGGCTCTGCCACCCCGGCACCGCCTGCATCACGTCGTAGAACTTGTTGATCTCATATGCCGGATCGGTGACCTGCGCGGTGGTGCCCCAGCCTTGGGATGGCCTCATCTGGAAGAGCCCGAGCGAGTCGCGGTCACCGTAGGTCAGGTTGCGCAGCCCCGATTCCGTTCGCGCGGCCTGCAACGCGACCTGCCACGCCAGCGGAGGGAGGTGGCGTTGCTTGCCGATCGAGATGATGAGCGCGGCATTGCCACGCTGTTCCGCCGTCAGCTTCGCCGCGTCCGATGCGCCGTTGCCCGTGAAAGGCCCGAGCGACGCCTCGCATGCGAGGTTCTGCACGGGCGCGGGCTCTGAGCCGCCCGCCATCGAGGTCATCATGCCGGTGGAGACCGTCACCACGATCAGCAATGCCACCGCGAGCACTCCGGCGACCATGGCCAACCGCATCTCAGGACCCGGCCTTGCCGTAGTCCGCGACACGCCAACCCGACATCGTCTTGATCACTGTGATATCGAGCGCGCCGCCATCGGTCGGCAACGTCACCTCGACCGAGCTGGTGAAGGAATGCGTCGCCTTAGCGGGCCCCGTCACCTTCGTCGCCGGGATGTTCGCCGGGTCAACGGTCGACATCACAGGGAGGTACTCATCGGTGGTGTACGGCTTGAGGCCCGCCAGCCACTTCGCGTTGGTGGTACCGGCCGGGTGATGCACCCACGCCTTCCCCCACGCCTCGGCGACCTGAAGGGCCTCCGGAGCGGGCGCGGCGGCGGTCGGCACCTCCGTTGGCCCCGACTGCCGTGTCGGCGGCGGCCCCGTCGTGGCCGTGGCGGTCGCGGGCACCACCTGCTGCTGCCCGCCGCCGTTCGAGCCAGGCGACGCCGACGAGCGGTTGACGTGTTGCGCGACTAGCGCGAGGAGGGCGGCGATCAGCGCGACGGCCAGCACCGACACCACAAGGTGCAGCGGCGAACGCACCGGCCAACCCCACACCTTGCGATAGACCGCGGCACGGCCGCGATTAGTACGAATGGGCATCCTCTGATCACCCCCGCACCGGGGTGTCGTGTTCGAACAGCTCGGTATCGCGGACCTCGAAGCCACGGGATGGCCGGTAGAGCACAAACACCGGGCGCCCGCCGACCACCTCGGCATCCGCCCGCCTCGGCACTCTGCGTGCCGCGGCTGGCGAGCCGAACTCGGCCCGGGCCGGTTCCGCCTGCCGGGCGGTGACCTGCGACGGCACCACGACGGGTTCGTCGTTGCGATGCCTGCCGTGCTCGCCGAGTGGGAAAGCACCGAGCATCGCTCCGCCGCCGCCAGCTCTGGCCGCGGGCGTCAGCGACGCTTCCAACCGGGCTCCCGCCGGGCCGGGATAACCGCCCGGCGGGTAGGCCGCGGGCAGCGCGGCCCTTCCTTCGGAGCGTCGACCACCAGTGCCGTCGAGCTGCCGCACACCGTCGGGCCGCCGCTCGGTACCGTTGTCAAGCCGTTGCGCGGTCGCCACCAGCGGATTGCTCATCTCAGGGCGCACCCGCCTGCGCTGCGGATCCTCACGGCTCTCCTCGGCGTCCTCGGCGCGCTGCACGCCGCCGGAACGCACGTTGTCCCAGAAGGCATCCTGCGCGACCGGTACCTCCTCGCGGCGACGACCTCGAAAACCACCGAAGCGCCTCGGCCCCGCTGAGGGCACCGCCATCCCTGCCGCGCCCACCGACAGCTCGACCATCTGGCGCATCCGCCGTATCGGCCTGCCGACCACCAGGAAGATCGCGGTGACGAGCGTGGCGAGCAGCAGTTGGGTCAGCAGCGAAAGCTGACTGGCCGGATCGAAGATCATCATCAGCAGCTTGGTGTGCAGCCCTGCCAGCACCGCGAGCACCACCACGTTGAGCACCACTGCGGCGACCGCCTGGCCGACCTTGCGCAGCAGGTCGTGGTAAACCACCGCGATGAACCCGATCAGCGGGCTGGCGAGCACCACGACCCTCATCAGCACCTGGCCGAGCAGCACGGCGGCCTTCGCCAGTAACTGGAACAAGCTGTATGCCACCCCCTGGAAAGCTGCCAGGAACCCGTCACCGGTGCGGCTGCCGTCCCTGCCGGTGAAGTAGCCGTCGGCATGCTTGGCCTTGAGCTCGCCTGCGATCGCCTTGAACTTGGCTTCCTTGTTGGTGATCACGGTCTGATCGGCCTGCGCGGCCTGCTGCTTGGTCAGCGCCTGGGCATCAAGCAACCTGGGTCCGTAGCTCTTCGCATTCGGGCCGTCGGGCTGGCCGAACTCGCCGCGCAGCCAGTTCTTGTAGACGACCTCGTTGTGCAACGCTGTCGGTAACGCGTTGCGCTCGTCGATCCCGATCGAGGGCAGGAAGCCGCCCTGTATCTGCGAGGTGCCTGTGATCAGCACATCGTCGAGCAGGTGGGTATAGAACAGCGGCGTCGCGTAGGCGGCGGCCGCCACCGCGAGGCCCGCCAGCGCCCACATGCTGCGGCGCCCCATCGCGGCTAGGTCGCCGTGCCAGATATGTCGGAACAGGAACACCGCGAGCAACAGCAGCGGCAACCACAGCCACTGCACGTACGGGCCCTCGTACAGCGCCTTGGTGGCTTTCGCGATGCCGGAGTCGAGCGGCTTGAGCAGGTCCCCGCCGAGCAGCGTGTAGTGCAACGAGTTCGTCGCGCCCACCATGTTCTTGCCGACGTTGAACATCTCGTTGCCGACCCAGGTGTCCACCGTGGCACTCGGGTCGGGGAAGCTGCTGCAGGTGTAGGTGTACCACCGCAGGCCCGCATAGCTGTACTGCTGGTACGGGCTGTTCGGGGTGCCCTTGGCCTCCGATGGCGGGTCGAGCGCGCCCACCATGCCCGCACCGGGGATCTCCGGATTCGGGACCTGGCAGTCCGCCGCGCTCGCCGGTGGCGCAAGCACAAGCATCTGCAGCACCAGTAGCGCGATCACCGCCAGCATGGAACGGCTCCGGCGACGATTCGGGGTGCGGCCGGAGGCCCTTGCCCACTTGCGGACGAGCGGCAGCAATACCGCCGCGGCCACCAGCAGCAGGACCGTGGTCATCTGGTGCCGTCCCGGCCGGTGGGTGTCCCCGACCCGCCCGCGCCGGGGCCGCCCCGGTCAGCATCGCCGGAGGCGGCGATCAGCTCGTCGGTCAGTCCCACCTCGAGCTCGGCTGCCAGGTCGTCGTCAAGGTCGTCGGGCTCGGGTGGGGACGACACGGTCGACTCGGCAACGGAAGGCTGCCCAGCCAGCGGCGATGCGCCGGCCACATCGCGCCTGGCGTCCGGTGTGGTGTCCATGGCGCCGCGCAGGTGATCCAGGTGTGGGCCGGAGAAGTCGATGCGGATCCGCTCGACGCCACCAGCGCCGTCGGCGAAGATGAACTGCCTCGGCGCACGGTCCCGCTCGGTACTGGTGCCGCGCTGTCCGGGACGCCTGCCCAGGCTCGCGACCACCTGCTCGTAACCCGCGCCGATCGGCACCTTCAGCAGCCGCAGCGCGTCGGACTGGGTGTCCTCGTCGTCCAGCCGCCCGACGAAGACCGAGTCGAGCAGCGCGACGAAACCCTGGATCTTCAGGAAGTCCGCTGGGATCTGCGAGGACAGCAGCACCCGCACGTTCCATTTCCGCGAGTCGCGCGCGAACCGGTTCATCAGCACCCGGCCGGTCGCCACCTCGGAAAGGAAGAACGCCTCGTCGATCCACACGCCCTTGCGCAGGTCCTTGGGGCGCTCGTAGATGGAGCGCTGCGTCAACCACGCCGCCAGGTTGAGCAGCTCGACGCCGAGTGACTCCGCATCGGTCCAGTGTTCCCGCGACACACCCTCCTTGGGTAGCGCCAGACCGGCCATCGTCAGCACCGTCAGCCGGTCGTCACGGTCGTCACGGTATGGATCGTCGTCGTCCTCCGGGATCAACAACGACATCCGCTCGCGCAGTTCGTCGAGGAAGTCCGCGACTACCATGGCATGCTCGTGATGCTCGCTGGCGTCCCTGCGCAGCGCGTCGAACACCTCCGCTGGCGAGGCATCGACCCTGCCGCCGACGGTCCGCACCGCACGCAGCAGCACGATCCTGGTCTGCGGCATCCTGGCCACCTCGTAGGGCAGCAATCCGGACAGCACGTCGAGCACCAGCCGCCTGCGGGTGGCAGCCGCGAGCGCCTTCTCTCTGCGCCACGCCCGCTCCGGGTCGTCCTCATCAAGGAAGTGCTCCAGCCGAGGCTCCGCCACCACGCGGTAGGGGTTGAGGATGCCAGGATCGGCGTTAAGCAGGTTGATCGGTCGCGCGTAGGGCCGCAGCTCAGGCAGATCGCAGAGCTTGGCAAGCGGGCCGGACGGGTCGAGCAGCGTCCAGTAGGCCCCGGAGCGCAGGGTCTTGTAGACCAGCCCGCCGCCGAGGAAGGACTTGCCGCCGCCCAGACCGGCGACCATCGCGGTCAGACCGGAAGAGTCGCGGATCTCCTGCGCCATCCAAGGGTCCCATGCCACCGGGCGTCTGGTCGCGGTGCAGGTCTCGCCGAGCAGCACGCCACGGCGGTCACCGACCTCAGCGGTTGCGGTCGGCACCGAGGACGCCAGCCACACCACCGAGCCGCGCCGCAGGTAGGCCGCGGACGCCAGCGGTTCGCCAGGGATGAACTCCCTTGCCATCGCATACTGTGCCTCGGGATGCTCGATGGCGACCTTCGGCTTGTAGAGTTCGAGCAGCTGCTGTGCCAGGCGCAGCGACTCGCGCTCGGTGGCACCCGAGACCGCCAGCCGCCACCATGACCGCACCCTGGTCGCCAGCGCAGTGAAACCCGACGTCATCTCGTCGTCGATCTCCAGCACCCGCGACGCCTGCCTGGCCAGCGACTGCGGCGGCTCCAGCTCGTGCTCGTCGGTGTAGTGGCGTACCTGCGAGCGCACCTTGTTCATCTGGCGCTGCAGTTCGCCAGAGACCTCTTCCGGGCGCCGGACATAGATCCGCGCAGACCACTCGACCGAGGCAGGTAGGCGGTCCGACCGCTGCACCCAGGGATCGTCCAGCTCGGGAATCTGCAGCCCGTGCATCATGCCGACGGTCAGCACCGTGACGTGGCGGGTGAGGCCGGCGTTCGAGCCGGTCCGGCCGCGCACCGTTACCGTCGGCGAGTAGGGCTCGGAGTGGAAGTCTGCGGCGTCGGTGAAGCTGGCCAGGTCCTCCGGTTCCCAGCTCGCCACCGGCACCGCCGCCATATGCCTGGGTGCCGGTAGCCCTAGCGAGCAGGACCGGTGCATCAGCCAGGACATCTCTTCCGCGGTGACCGGCGCGCCCTCCAGCCCCGCGGAACCGATCACCTGATCGAGGTGCTCTACCTCGGAGTCCAGCGCGAGCAGTTCGGCGTCCACGGCGGTGGGGAACACCTTCTGCAGTAGCGGAGCGGCCCGCTGCACCGCGCGATCCACTACCGTGCGGGTTTGCACCTGCACGCCCAGGTAGACCTCTTTCTCAGCCATCGACCGGCCCATGAGCTGCTGCTGCTCGCCGACCATGTAGTCGTCGAAGGACAGCGAACCAGGAGTATCGGGCAGCCGGGCGACGGCGTTGTGGACGTGCGCCTCCGCCCACATCCGAATCGGGTAGGGGCGGCTGGTGACGCGCAGATGCATCCAGCGGCCCTGCAGCTCGGAGTACTGGCCCGCGATCGCGGCGATGAGGTCCTGGCGCTGGGAGTCCGAGCGGAACGACCACCGCTGCGGCGAGAGCCGGTACCAGGCGAAGACGTCCTGCCCGCTGCGCACCAGATGGCCGTCGATGGAGCGCACCGCGATCGACGGTGTGTAGTCCGGGATCGCCTGCTCACCGGGCAGTCTGCGACCACGACCGGACGGCTGGGCAACGCCACCGGCAGGTTGCTGGGCACCGGCGTCGCGTGCTGCGGTCGGGTCAGGTCCGCGCCGGCGTCCGAACACTGCCAACCTCCTCGCGCTCAGGCATGCCGCGATGCCTCGGGGGGACCTGCACACCTGGCCGAGGGTTGCCCCAGCCGCCCTGCGGTCGTTCGACGCCCGGGAGGGCCTGCTGCCTGCGGTGATGCCGGGGCCTCGGCCGGTGCTGTTTCACCGTGATTCGGGAGGCGCTCGCGGCGCCGCCCCGGCTCGCCGTCTTCTCCCTCGGCGTGGTCAGCTCGCGCACCCACATCGTGAGCACCGTACCCAGCGGCCGCTCATGGGTGATCCGGCCACAGATGAGTCTCGTCAGCACGATCGTGATGATCAGGCCCCAAGCCACGGTGAAGAAGCCGAAACCGATCCCGAGCTGCCGCTCCACGCCGAGCACGACGAAGAACGTCACGATTCCGACACCCCACGCCACGTATCTCGCGCGCCATGGGAATGTCGCTTTCGGTGGGCCGAGCCACACGGCATCGACCCGGTACACCTCGTCGTCGGTACGTACCCGCATTCGCCTTGGCCCTATGCCCGCTCAGCCTGTGAACAGGTTCGCGAGCCATTTGCCGAGGTCCACACCTGCCCCGCTGACCGCCAGCCCGACGATGGCAAGCGCGATGAAAACCCCGCCGAGCCGCTTCATCACGCCAGCGTTGTCGCCCCGGCTACCGCCCATCCACAGCAGCAGTAGTGCCACCGCGAGCAGGCATAACGGGATGGCGTTGCTGATGATCCAACCCTGGACGCCTTTGGTGCCC
>JBOHEL010000112.1:0-11367 GCA_050700995.1 Sciscionella sp.
GGCCGCGGTGTTACTGCGACCGGAGCGTGCCGGCAGGCAGGCCGGTGGCACCGGCGTGGCGAGGTTGTTCCGCTGGGTGACGGGGGCATGAGTGATTCCGACTGATGTCACGCGCGGCTCCGTGGTGAGCGCCGGATCGCGACCGGAGCGGGCGGGTGGCCGTTCCCTGATACCGCGCCTGTTGCCGTTCGCGCTGCTGTTGCTGGCCGCCGTGCTGCCGTGGTGTGTGGTGCCGGTGCCGGTGGTGCTCGGCGGGCCGGTGAACTCCGTCGGCTCGCTGCAACTGCTCGCCAGCTGCCTGGTGTTCGCCGGTGTCGCGGTGAGTTACGACCTGCTGTTCGGCCGTACCGGGCTGATGTCCTTCGGGCACGCGCTTTACGTCGCGATCGGTGCCTACGGTGCTGACCTGGCGATGTCACGGCTCGGCTTGGGTCTCGTCGCCGCCTCGGTGCTCGCGGTGGTGGCGGGCACCACGGTCGCCGCGGTGCTCGGCGCGGTGTCGTTGCGCACTAGGGCGCTGGGTGGTATCGGGTTCGCGATGGTCACCCTCGCCTTCGCGCAGGCAGGCTCGGTGCTGGTCAGCAGCGATCCTGGCGGCATCACCGGTGGCGAGGAGGGGCTGCCGCTCGCCGCCGGCCAGGTGCCCGCGATGCTGATCGGTGTTCGGCATACCGCCCAGTTGTACTGGCTGGCGCTGGTCTACCTCGCGGTGTGTGCCGCGATCGTGTGGTGGTGCTGCGGCAGCGCTCTCGGCCGGATCTGGCAGGCCATCCGCGACAACGAGCTCCGGGTGGACGTGCTGGGGTTGAACCCGGCGCGTTACAAGCTCGGCGCGCTGGTGCTGTCCGGGGCGCTGGCGAGCACGGGCGGGGTGGTGCTGCTGCTTGTCACCGCGGGCGCGTCTCCGGGAATGACCACCGCGACATTCACGCTGTCGTTACTAGTCATGGTGGTGCTCGGCGGCTCAGGCACTCGGTGGGGGCCGGTCGTCGGCGGCATCGTGTACACCCTGCTCGACCACCGGCTCGGCGCCCTCGGCACCGCTGGCGTGCTCGAACACCTCCCCACCGTGTTGCGGGCACCGCTGTCACAGCCGCTCGTCGTGCTCGGCGCGCTGTTCATCGTCGTCGTGTTCGTGCTACCAGGCGGCGTGACCGCGCTGTTCACCCGCATCGGCCACCGACTGACCCGCAGGTCCCGCAAAGCCTTGTGACCTGGCGTGCGCTCCAGCTTCTCACGTCTGAGATCGAGGAAAACCCGGTTATCGGTGGCGACGTTTCATCCGGGTGGCAGTGGGTACCCGTGCCAACAGTGACGGCACGGGTGACCGGTTTTGGCAGGCGGCGTCCGATGATCCGAGGGCGCGGATGACGGAGCGTCACGCCCAGCAGCCGGTGCCCGCGCGGAAAACAAGGAGGTCGCCCTCCTGGGGCTTCGTCGACGGATCGAGTCCTGGCCGGTGTATCGGCAGTTCAGCGGTGCCGATCGGTTGGGCAAGGCGGCTGCCGTGAGGTCCGCGCGCAGCGCGAGACTGAGCGTGCGCACCACCGATGCCGACCGGGTGGTGAAGTCGATCTGCCCATACTGCGCGGTCGGCTGCGCCCAAAACGTGTACGTGCGTGACGAGAAAGTGGTGCACATCGAGGGCGATCCGGATTCGCCGGTGAGCAGAGGCAGGCTGTGCCCAAAGGGCGCCGCCACACTGCAGCTGACGACCGGCTCCGCGCGTGAGCACACCGTGTTCTACCGTGCCCCACGTGCCAGGGACTGGCGGGAGCTCGATCTCGACACTGCGATGGACATGATCGCGGAACGGGTGCTGCGTAGCCGCAAGGAGGGCTGGCAGTCGGAGTACGAGGGCAGCGAGACGAACCGCACCATGGGACTCGCCAGCCTCGGCCTGCCTGCGTCAATGCCTGCCCTACCGACTCCATCCAGTTCGGCGAGCTGGACGAATTGCGCGAGCGGGCCGCCGTCAGGGTGGCGCAACTGCAGGAGGCCGGTGTCACCGACGCCCGGCTGTATGGGCACGACCCGCAGGACGGTGTCGGTGGCGACGGTGCGTTCTTCCTGCTGCTCGACGAACCGGAAGTGTATGGACTGCCGCCGGATCTGGTCGTCACGACACGTGATCTGCCGGGGAGCTGCCGTTCGTGTTCGTCGGCTCGGCGGCGAGTGCCGCGGGCGGTCTCGGCATGCTGGTCGCTCCGGTCGAGGAGGCCGCACCCGCTCGCCGCGCCGCCCTGTACGGCGGCGCCGCGGAACTGGCTGCGGTGAAGCTGATGGAACACCGCATGGGCATGGTCGCCGAGCCACTGCGGTTCGGCACGGCCGGAAAGCTGATGCGTGCCGCCGAAGTGCTCACGGTGGCGGGTGGCCTCGTGGGTGGTCTTCTGGGTGGGCGGTCGAGGCTGGCCGCTGCCGCCGCTGGACTGGCCTCGCTCGCGGGCTCGGCGTGCGCCAGATTCGGCATCTTCCACGCGGGCGTGGCGTCGGCGAAGGATTCCAAGTACACCGTGCGGCCGCAGCGGGAGCGACTCGACAAGAAGCGCGCGGAAGCGGGGGATCCGCCACCGCGGTCCTGAGACGGCGGTGGGTTTCCAGCTGGGCGGCTCGCGTGGTGATCGGGCGGGCGTGGTCGGCGCGGACCTGTCCTGGTGGGCTTCACCAGTGCGGTCGCCTGCCGCGGACTGTGCGGAGTGCGGCTATCGGCGTCGGTGCGTGGAGTGGGCATGCGGCAAGTGCGGAATGTCGGTGGCCCGGTGCGGTACCGTCCGGAACTGCGAGAGGGAGGTGCGGATGCCGTGGTGGCTGGACCTGCTGATCGGGATCGCGGGCGCGGTACTGCTGGCCTGGGTGGTGCTGCTGCTCGTGCTGGCGAGTGTCCGGCCGCGCGGTGGGCTGCTACGCGAGGCGTTGCGGATCCTGCCCGATGTACTGCGGCTGCTTTCTCGGCTGGCCGCCGACCGCAGCCTGCCACGGGGGGTGCGGATTCGGCTCGGCTTCCTGCTGGCGTATCTCGCGCTTCCGATCGATGTGATCCCCGATTTCATTCCTGTTCTCGGTTACGCCGATGACGCGATCATCGTTACCGTCGTATTGCGCGGTGTGGTGCGACGTGCGGGCCTGGCCGCGGTCCGCACACAATGGCCAGGCACCGAGGACGGGTTCGCCGCGCTTGCCCGCCTGACCGGCCTGGCGGCACAGTCGCCCCCGCGAACTGAGCCGAGTCCCTGAGCGAGTCGGTGATTCGCGGCGAATACGGCGGCGGGTGGAGCGCCCCAAGCGGAGACGGTCAGGGCTGGGAGAACACGTGAGCGAACCAGAGCCCGAGGAGCAGGGCGAGCCGACCTCTGCTTCGACCTCGGCCCGAGCCAATCGGTTGTCACCGCTGCGGTTCGTTGTCGGGTTCGGCATCGTGAGCATGCTCGCCGACTTCGTCTATGAGGGCGGTCGTTCGGTCATCGGCCCGTATCTGGCTACTTTCGGGGCCAGCGCGGCGATGGTCGGGCTGATCAGCGGCGCAGGCGAGGCCGTGGCGCTGGTGTTTCGCCTTGTCACCGGGCCGTTGGCGGACCGCACCGGTCGGCATTGGGCGCTCTCACTGGCAGGCTATCTGCTGACCGCGGTGTGTGTACCGTTGCTCGCCGTCGCGGGCACGCTGTCCTCGGCCGCTGTGTTGATCTTCGGGGAACGGTTCGGGAAGGCCGTGCGCTCACCGGCGAAATCCACCCTGCTCTCCCATGCGGGCGCCGTACTAGGCCAGGGACGAGCGTTCGCCGTCAACGAAGCCCTCGATCAGACCGGCGCCGTGCTGGGGCCGCTGCTGGTGGCCGGAATGATCGTGGTGTCAGGGTATCGGCTGGGATTCGCCGTGCTGGCCATCCCAGCCGTGCTGGTGCTACTCGCGTTGCTGCGGCTACGGCTGGCCGTGCCAACCCCGGCCGACTACGAACCCGCCACCGCACCAGCGGCTGTGCCACACCGCGCACCGGGGACCGGGCACACCCGATGGTGGCGTCGCTTCACGCCGCGGTTCTGGGGCTACACCGTGTTCACCACACTGACCATGGGCGGCTACGCCACCTTCGCCGTGCTGGCCTACTTCTGGCAAATCCACCACGTGCTGCCCACCGCACTGATACCCGTGGTCTACGCCGCGGCGATGGGCGTCGACGCGCTGGCCGCGCTCGCCTCCGGCAAGCTCTACGACCGCATCGGGCTGCGCGGGCTCGTCGTGCTCCCGGTCCTGGCCGCCGCCGTCCCGTTTCTCGCCTTCACCACCCAACCTGCGCTGATCTGGATCGGGGCGCTGGTGTGGGGCGCGGCGATGGGGGTGCACGAATCGACGATGAAAGCCGCCGTCGCCGACCTTGTCCCCGCCGCGCGACGGGGCACCGGCTACGGCGTGTTCACCACCAGCTACGGCATTGCCTGGCTCGCTGGCAGCGTCATCATCGGCGCCCTCTCACAGACCTCTTTCACCGCCGTCATCACCTTCACCCTGATCCTGCAAGGCTGCGCACTGGTCGTGTTCGTCCCACTGATCCGCCAATCGAGTCAGTAGCGAGCCATCTCGACGCAGTGGAGCACCGCACCCGACGCGGCCTCTACGCCGGCGGGCTACTCACCCTTGCCGGATTGTGGGGTCGCGGCGTCGGTGCCGTTGCCTGTGGTGGCAGGCAGGGCGCGCATCAGCGCGGACAGTGGCGCAGGGTAGCCCGCGGCGGTCAGTGCGGTGGTGATCTGGGCGGTGAGGGCGCGACGCACGGCCCATTGCCTGCCTGGCTTGGTGGCGACAGTGACGCGCAGGGTGACGGCCTCGCTGGTGATGGATTGGGCGCCCGCGACTTCCACGTCGCCGAGTACGTCGTCCGACAGCGGCGCCTCGGCGACCCCGACCCTGGCGATCTGCCCGGCCAGGATGGTGGCTTGGTCGATGTCGGAGGTATAGGCGATCGGCACCTCTACCACGGCAACGCCGTAGCGTTGGGTGGCGTTGCCGACCGCGGTGATGGTGCCGTTGCGCACGTACCAGACGGTGCCGTCGGTGTCGCGCACCGTGCTGACCCGCAGGCCGACGGATTCCACGGTACCTGCCGCGACGCTGCCGTCGAGCATGATCACGTCGCCGACGCCGTACTGGTCCTCGATCATCATGAAGATTCCGGACAGGAAGTCCTTGACCAGGTTCTGCGCGCCGAACCCGACCGCGAGACCGATCACTCCTGCGGAGGCGATGATCGGGGCGATGTTGATGCCGAGCTTGGAGAGCACGAGGATGAACGCGATGCCGTAGATCACCAGCGACGCCACAGACTTCAGCAGCGAGCCGATGGTTTGTGCGCGCTGCGCACGGCGTTCGGAGACCGTCTTCGCCCCCAGCCTGCCCGAGGCGCGGTCCTTGAGCGGCTGCAGGATCTTCGGCACGCGGCCGTTACCGGCGTCGGTGGTGGTCTTGCTGATCAACCGGTGGGCCAGCAGGCGCAGCAGTAGCGCGACCACGATGATCACGATGATGGCGATAGCGGGGGTGATCACCGTCTGCCCCAGGTGCGCCAGCCAGCCGTTGTGGGTGGCCTGGAACACCTTGGCGCACCAGGTACCGGAGTTGGCCGCGCAGTCCGGTGCGGCCAACAACGAGTGCCCTGCGGCCTGCGACGTGGTTTCGAGACCGGGTAGGGCTAGTGCGGTGGACACACGCACACTCCTTCCAATGGCTTTCCGTTGTCTGGTTCTGAGATTCGGCCCCGACGACCGCGGCCACACCCGGTGTGTGGCGGCCCAGCCGTCCACGGTGCCGCATCACCCCCCGGGTAACGCAACTCGATCAACGCTGCCGGTGCGAGATCCGACGTGGCCCGAAGGGTCCGGTCTACCCGGGGTGTCCTGTCGGTTCCGCGCGGCGGCTGGTGCGGGCAGACAGCCCGGCGTCGATCTACGTACAGTCGATCTACGTACAGTGGGTGTGCGAGCCGGGTTCCCGGCGGGATCCGGCCGTATGCAGCAGGATGGTTGAGATGAGTACGGCAGAGAAACCGGGGCTCAAGCAGCGAGTGGACGCCTACCAGCGCTCGCACGGCTTGGCAGGTTTCCCGTTCGCGGTGGTGCAGAAGTTCGGCGAGGACCAGGCGGGCAACCTCGCGGCACTGATCGCCTACTACGCGTTCTTCTCGATCTTTCCGTTGCTGCTGGCGTTGGTGACAATCCTCGGCTTCGTGCTGGCGGGCGCGCCCAGCCTGCAGAAGGTCGTGTTCTCCTCGGCGTTGGGCCAGTTTCCAATCATCGGTCAGCACAACTCGCTGCAGCCGCTCAGCGGCAACCCGCTTGCGCTGGTGGTGGGCCTGCTGGTGGCGTTGTGGAGCGGGCTGGCGGTGGCGCAGACCGCGCAGACCGCGTTCAACACCGTCTACGCGGTCCCGCGCACGGAGTGGCCGGGGTTCCTGCCACGAATGAAGCGCAGTCTTGAGGTGGTCGTGCTCGGCGGTCTCGGCCTGCTGATCACCACCCTGCTGCAGGGCGTCGTCAGCGGCACCGACAGCTACGGCCTGCACATCGGAGCCGCGGGCCAGGTCCTCGCCGCGGTGATCGGCATTGTGCTCAACCTGGCGCTGTTCACCTACCTGTTCCGGCGGCTGACCGTGTACCGGTTGACCACCCGTAACGTGCTGCCCGGTGCGGTGCTGGCCGCGGTCGCGTGGTTCGTGCTGCAGAAGGTGGGCACCGGGCTCGTCAACCGCAAGATCCAGGGGGCGCAGGGAACCTACGGCACGTTCGCGCTGGTGATCGGCCTGCTGTTCTGGTTCTTCCTGCTCGCGCAGGTCACCATGGTCTGCGCGGAGGTCAACGTGGTGCGCAGCGAGCGCCTGTGGCCGAGGGGCCTGTCAAGCCTGTCCGCACAGGCATCCACCCGCGCGGACGCCCGCGCCTACAGCTTCTACACCCGCCGTGAGCACCACGCCAGCAACCTGGAGGTGACCACCCGCCTCAGGCTGGAAAAGCCCGCAGGCCGCCCCGAAACCGTGGGCAGGGCCGCCCGCGACGGAGACGCCGAGCAGGTCGCCCCGCAGGAGAGCCCGGAGGAGACCACCGCCCCGCTGAAACGGCAGCACCAGCCGTGAACACGCAAATGTGCACCGTTGTGGCACATTGCGGACCATCGGATGTGTGGCGTGAATCACATTTTGGGTTTGCCCGCCGGACGGGGCGGGTAACCCCCGGTCGAGGATGTGCGCACCGTGTCGTGGTCGCTACGGGAAGGGTGCGCAGCTTGCGTCGCGCACCACCGATTCAGGTGTGCGAAGGCCGCCACGGACCCCCGTCTCAGCGGAGGCAGCACCATGACGATTTCGCGCAGCGGCGACGCGTCGCGCGGCATTTCCAACACCGCAGGATCACCGCATGCCCGGCGATGGATCGCACTCGACGGGCGCCGGGTGGCGGTACTGACCTCCTATCCACAATTGGGGTCAGGGATGGACTTGCACAGCCTCGCCGACCCGAGTGAATTCGTGTGCACCGTATGCGGCGAGCATCAGAACACCGCGCTGGTGGCCACCTGCGCGCACAGCGATGCACCGGTGTGCGCCGCCTGCTACGCGCTTTGTCTCAGCCGGTTCCAGACCCCCAGCGCCGAGGCCCCGACCCCCGACGGGATGGTCGATGGTGACCCTTGCTGAGCGCCACGACGAGGCACACGTCCGAGAACGAGAAGCCGGGCCGCGCAGAGTCCGAACTTCCACCCACCGCCACGATCGTCAGCGCCGCCGAGGGTGATATCGCCGACTGGGGGTCCGGATGAGCGCGCCTGCCTTGCCCGGGGTGCTGGGCACCCTGGCGCCGGTGTTGAACCACTACGGCTACCTCGCCGTAGGGGGCCTGGTGCTGGTCGAGGACTTCGGGGTGCCCGCGCCTGGGGAAACCGTGCTGATCGCCGCCGCCGTCTATGCGGGCGCAGGCCAACTCAACATCGTCGCCGTCGCGGTGGTCGCCTTCGTCGCCGCCATCCTCGGCGACAACATCGGGTTCGCCATCGGCCATTACGGTGGCCGCAGGCTGGCGCTGAAGTTCGGCCGTTACGTGTTCCTCACCGCCGAGCGGCTCGACAAGGCCGAGGCGTTCTTTTCCCGCCACGGCGGGAAGGTCGTCACCGTCGCGCGATTCATCGAGGGACTGCGCCAAGCCAATGGCATTATCGCAGGCATCACCGGTATGCGTTGGCGCACATTCCTCGCCTTCAACGCGCTCGGCGCCGCGCTGTGGGTCGGGGTGTGGACCAGCCTCGGTGTCTTGGCAGGCACCCACATCAACGCGGTTTACCGCACCGCACACCAGTATGAGATCTACCTCGCCATCGCCGTCGCCGTGCTCATCGCCGCCGTGATCGCCCGCCACCTACTACGCCGCCGCCGCGACCGCGACACCGAACACACGACGGAGACGGATGCCCCAGCGCACGAGTAGCTCGCTACGCCCGCGCGGTACCTGCCATCGCAGCCCCAGGCTGCCTGGTGACGCGCGCGTCGCTCGACATCCTGGTCGCCGTCTTCGGCCACTGCTTATCGCTCACCGACTTCGGTGGCGACACGCTGGATGAGCGCGACGGCGTCGGGCCCGGTGAGCGCGGTGGCGCGCAGTTGGTCGAAGCAGCGTTCATAGCGTGCGATCTCGTCGGGTGAGTCGAGACGTTGTTGCGCGGTGATGGATTCGATGAGGACGTAGTCGTCGTAGAGGGTGAAGTTGGTCAGCGGGAACACCGGCAGGTTCGCGGTGAAGGGCACGATCCCGATTTCCACACCGCCGAGTCCGGTGATGGCGACGAGTCGGTCCAGTTGGCCGAGCAGCGTATCGACTGAGCCGAACCTGGTGTGTAGCGCGGCCTCGCCGAGCACCAGCCGGATCCTCACCGGGTGGGTGCCGTAGAGGATTTGCTGCCGTTCCATGCGTTTCCCGACGACCTGCTTGATCTCGTCAGGCGGCACACCGGCCGACGCCGGTCCACATGGCAGCGACAGCACCTCGCGCGCGTAGCCTGCTGTCTGCAGCAGACCGGGAACCATGGCGGGCTGGAATTCGAAGATGCGGGCGGATTTCGCGTCGGCGGCTGCGGTGGTGGCTTGCTCGGCGACCGCGCCGCCGTGTTGGCGGTAGCGCTGCGGGAAGGTTGCGTACTCGATCCGAGCTGCGACGGCGAGCGCGCGGATCTCATCCATCTGCTCGGACGTGGCCTTGACTGCGGTGAGCCACTGCTGCAGGTCGTAGTCGGTGGGACGTTGGCCGCCGTTCTCCAGCTTCGACACGCGTGGCTGCGGCCATCCCAACTCGCGTCCGAGCGCCGTACCGGAGGGGAACATGGCGGCGCGTAGTTCCCGGAGCCTGCGGGCCAGCAGTGCTCGCTGCGGCGTGAGTGGTGCGGGCACGTGGCTAGCACTCCTATTTCCCGAGGATCAGATGGAATGGCTCGCGGTGTAGCGGCGCCACGGTATTCCTTGGGCGAGCGCGGCGTCACGCGCGAAACACGCGCGGGCGGTCCGCTCAGGGTCGGTAACGGCCGCGGCGCCGAGCCACTGCCGCCCGTCGTCGTAGCGGGGGATCCACAGTGTAGGGGAGTCGACCAGCCAGAAGTCGGCGTCGTTGGGCTCGTTTGTTGGCCAGTCGTTGCGGGTGGAGATGACACGCACGTCCGGCCTCCGGTGATTGCGGTCCGTTAGACAGCCCATTATGGCGTACACCGAGCATAGTGTCGATACATTCTCAATTTATTCTTGACCCATTCTGATACACGACCGTACGGTGCTGTGGACACGCGACGGAGGTGGAACCCATGGCTGAGGACCCGCAGCGGGATGAGGACGAGACGGCGAGGCGCGTCCGTGAGGAGCGGCGGCGGGGGGCGTGGAGCTGCGACGGCGGTCGGGGTGAATGCGGTGGCGAACGATACGCATGTGCGGCGCTGGTGCGCGCAGGCGCGGTGGTCTGTGTTGCGGGCCCGGCAGTTGCGGGACGCGGGTGACGAGGTGGGTGCCGCGATCGTGCTGGCGCGGGGTGAGACCCGGCGGGCGGCCTCGGAGTTGCTGCGTGCCGCGCAGTCCGCGGGCGAGGTGTCCGCGTTGATGCTCAACGCCGCGTGGCGGCTGCGGCAGCCGGACGCTTCCTGGGCCGACCCGGATGGTTCGTGCTTGCGTTACGTTCGGGCCTGCACCTGGCAGGACTGCGCTCACCAGATCGACCCCGCCCTGCCCGAAGTCCAATCCCGCTGGGACTGACACCCGCACTCACGCCGGTGCTAGGAGCGGTGGTCACCGTCACCCGCGGGAGGTCGCGTTGATCGGGGCTGCCCAGCCGGGGCGCCGGATTAGGCAGAAGGGATGCCCGGATGGGTCGGCGTACACGTGCTCACCTCCCAGCGGGCGCGCGCCGAGCGTCACGACCCGATCGTGCGCGGTGTCGAGGTCGTCGACCATGATGTCGAGGTGAAACTGCTGCGGCCGGTCGGGGTCCGGCCACTCGGGGGCACGGTGGTCGACCGCGAGTTGGAATGCGATCCCCGACGTCGTGTCATCGCTCGCGATCACCACCCAGTCGTCGTCCTCATACGTAACCGGAAGGCCAAGCAGTCGCGAGTAGAAGCGGGCCAGCGTGGACGGCTCGGGGCAGTCGATCACGACGTGATGCAGGCGACCGATCATGGTCTCGTCCCTGGTGGGTGGCAGGTCATGCGGGCAGGTCGAGGACGGGCTGTGGCGGCGGCACCGAGCGGGACAGCAGCGGCGCGAGGACGTCGACCTTGTAGGTGCTCCGCCCACTCCGTGCTGGTGCACAACTTTGCGTGGTTGTCCTTCACCTCGACCACGCTACGTATCGCGCCAGCGAGTCGTAAAGGACGCGGCGTGTTCCGCGGTCGTGACGATCGGCACCGAATTTGACCAATCATCACCGGCACCGGTTCCGAATGTGGGATATGGCGATGCCCCGTCGATGTCGGCGAGACGTGCCTTCCTCAATGGTGATGGTCAGGCTGACGCCGGACCGGAAGGATGTGTCAAGCAATGGGTAAGACGAGAAAGTTGTTGGCGTTGGCGGCTCCGGTTGCGATGCTGGCGTTGCCGATCGCGTTCGCGGCTCCGGCTTCGGGTGCGCAGTCGGATGCGACATATCAGGCGAACCTGGCGCCGCTGAATCACGCGAGCGGTTCCGGGAACCTGATGTTGAAACTGTCCGGAGATCAGGCCACGATCACCGAGAATGTTTCGGGTCTGGCTGCAACGTTCATGGGCGGCCCATTCCCGCACGTCCAGCACATCCACATCAACGGCCAGGGCCAGTGCCCAAGCATGTCGGCTGACAAGAACGGCGACGGCATAGTAG
>JBOHEL010000113.1:0-11354 GCA_050700995.1 Sciscionella sp.
CTTCTGGGCTTGTGGTGTGAAGGCATGACAGGCGCACCGTTTGTTCGCCGCATGTGCCTCGTCGGCGATGGCGTCGAGCTCCTCCTGGGTCATGTTGCGGACGTCCGGTTCCTCCTTGTCGGTGCCGCCTCCGCCGGACGCGCACGTCTTGAGCAGATCCACGCCGATGCGCAGGTGTTTGCGGGCTAGCTCGCGCAGCCCCCACGGCCCGTCGGCGGTCGCGTCGGCCATCCGCGGCGCGTTCCGCGGCATGATCAGGTCGAGGTGGGAACCGGTCGCGACGGTGAACCCGGCGACCAACAGCCGGGGGCCGGCGTGGATGCCGAGATTGATGGCATCGCGGACGGCGACGAGCTCAGCGGCCAGTGGTCCCGCGTAGCTGTTGCCTCCGAGATCCCGCAAGGTGGTGAAGCCCATTTCCAGACACATCTGCGCGTGCAGCAACATGTAGAGCATCTGCAGCTGCGGGCTGATCTCGAAAGCAGCAACCCGGTAGTTGTCGAAGGTCTTGACGTTCCACTGGGTCAAGTGGAGATGGCAGTCCATGAGGCCAGGGATCACCGTGCGGTCCCCGACGTCGATGACCTCGCTACCCTCCGGGATCTCGACCTGTTCGGCCGGCCCGACGCTCGCGAACCGTGTGCCGTCGACAAGGACCGTGCTCGGACCCTCGACGACGGAACCGTCGCCGATGACCACTCGTCCGCAGTTGAGCGCCTTCACGAGTTCGCCTCTCGTTCGTAGACTGATGGATTCGCGATGTGCTCGGCGCGGCGCCCCGAGAGCACCGCGGCCATGCCGTCGACCATGTCGGTGAAGACAGCCCGCCTGCCTCGTTCGGTGAAGGCGAGCGCATGGGGTGTGACGATGACGCGAGGGTCGGTGAACAGTGGATGGGACGGGCAGGGCGGCTCGCGGTCGAAGACGTCCAGCCCGACACCGCTTAAGTACCCGCGGTCCAGGGCCTCGCGTAGATCGTCCAGCGACGCCACGAGCTCGCCGCGGCTGACGTTGACGAACACCGCGCCGCGCCTGCAACGCCGCAGGGTGTCGAGGCCGAACATGCCGCGTGAGGTCTCGGTGGCCGCCGCGGTGACGACGACCACCCGGGAACCCGAGAGCAAGGTGTGCAGGTCGACCAGCGGCACCAGCTGGGTGTCGCCTGCAGGGAACGGTTCGTAGGCCGCCACCCGAAAACCTAGTCCCGCGGCGAGCTCGGCGACCTTGCAGCCGACCCTCCCGAGTCCGACGACACCGAGCGTGGTGCCGTCGAGATCGAGCAGGTCGAGTGAGTCGCGCATCGCCCAATCACCGCTCTTGACCGCATCGTGCAGTGCGGGCAGCCGCTTGGCCAGCGCCAGCACGAGTGCGACGGCACCCTCGGCCACGGGCCTGGTCGTGGCCTCGGGGGTGATGACGATGGGGATGCCTCGGCGGGTCGCCTCGGCGACGTCGATGTTGTCGGTGCCCACCCCGCTGCGTCCGAGTACCCGCAACGCCGGGGCGGCGCGCAGCACCGGCGCGTCGATTCGCGTCGACGCACGGGCGGCGATCGCCACGGCATCACGTAGCCGGTCGCGAGGCAGGTCAGCGGTTTCGAGCACGGCAACGGTGCCGTACCGCGCGAGTCGGGCCAGCGCATCGTCGGGCATGCCTGCGCTGCACAGGATCAGTTCGGGCTTGGCGTCACGCATCGCCGGAGACCTCGCTGCTGAGCAGGTCCCGCAGCTGCGCGGCGAGCTCCGCGTATCTGCGGTCGGCCAGGTCGCGGGGTCGGGGGAGGTTGACGTCGACGATCGCCTTGACCTTTCCCGGGCCCGCGGTGAAGACTACGATCCGGTCGGCCAGGAAGACCGCCTCGTACACGTTGTGCGTGACGTACACAACGGTCTGCCCGAACTCCTGCCACAGCCGGGAGATCAACACTTGCAACTGGTCGCGGGTAAGCGCGTCGAGTGCACCGAGCGGTTCGTCCATCAGAAGGAACTCCGGCTCGCAGGCCAGCGCCCTCGCGATCGCCACGCGCTGTTGCATGCCGCCGGACAGCTCGTGCGGATGGACGTCGGCGAAGTCGGCCAGCCCAACGAGCTCGAGGAACCTGATGGCGCGCTCGCGCCGACCTGAGGTCACACCACGACTCTCCAAACCAAACTCGACGTTCTTCACGGCCGTCTGCCACGGGAACAGCGCATATTCCTGGAACACGACGGCGCGCCGCAGCCTGGGACTGCGTGCCGGAAGGCCGTCCAGGGTGATCTGCCCGATCGACGGTTCGATAAAACCCGCGAGCATCGACAACAGGGTCGACTTTCCGCACCCGGACGGCCCGATTACACACCAGAACTCCCGCCGGCCGATTTGCAGCGTCACATCGTCCAGCACGTGGACCCGGCGACGGGAGTCGCCGAGAACGACGCTCACGTTGGTAACGTCAATGCCGGTGTCGGTCATGAGTGTGGACGCCCTACCCATGGGCGGTCATGCCCCAACGGTCGATCGTGCGCCGTTCCACGGTCTGGAAGAGCACTTTCTCCAAGAAGAATCCGACCGGCCCGATGACAAGAAGCGCCGACAGCATGACGTCGGTCTGCAGGAATTCCCGCGAGTTGAAAATCATGATGCCCAGCCCGAGCTTGGTCGCCGCGATCATCTCGCCCGCAACTACCGCACGCCAGGCCTGCGCGAGCCCGATCCGCAGGCCAGTCATGACGAAGGGCAGCGAACCAGGGAGAACGACCTTGCGGAAGAGCTTGTAGCCGGAGACGCCCATCGACTCGGCCGCACGTAGCCAGATCGAGCGGATCGAGCGCATGCCCGTCCACATGTTCAGCGTCATGGGCAGGCTTGCGGAGAAGATGACCAAGATGACGACGCTGGTGTTGCCGAGACCGAACCACAGGATGAACAGCGGAATCCACGCGATCGACGGTATCGGGATGAGCACGCTGATCAGTGGAAGCACGAACTCCTCGACGGCACGGATTCGAGCCATCAGGAACCCGACGACAAGGCTGAGCACCACGGCGATCACCCAGCCGAGGCCCAGCCGCCACAGCGTGCCACCAGCGTTGCTCAGCAGGATGCCGTTGGTCAGCAGCGACCAGAACGTCCGCGCGACCACCTCGACCGGCGGGAACAGTGCCGGATTGACCGATGACAGATGGACGAACGCCTCCCACGCCGCGACGACGCATGCGAACGGCAGCACGGTGCGGCGTAGCGTGTGCAGTCCGCCGACCACACGGGTACGCCGGACCGGCGCCTCCAGCGGGGTGGCCATGCCTAACGGCTGTGTCATCTCACGACCCCGACTCGGCCTTCTTCAGAAAACGGGCGTCGATCGCCTTGCTCCAGTCCGGTACGGAGGAGATCGCTCCCTGGCCGATCAGTGATTTCGCCTGCTGGGTGAGGTACTGGTCGGTGTTCTTCCGGAAGTCCGGGGTGACGTCAAGGTTCTTCAGTGCCTTCTGCAGCACGCTCATCTTGATCGAGGCGCCCCTGCTGTCGAAGAACGCTTTTACCTCGGTGTCGACACGGTTTGGGTCGGACTTGAACAGCTTTGCCGCCGCCACCCAGCCGTTCACTGTCTTCTGTACGGCCCCTGGGTGTGCTTTGATGAACGGTTTGGTGAAGCACAGGTACAGCGGCGTCGGGTCGTAGTGCTCGTAGGTCGTGAGGATGCGGCCGGTGCCCTTCACCACGGCGAGCGTCGGCGTGGGGTCGACCCCCGCGAACGCGTCGACCTGGCCGGTTGCCAGCGCGGAGTACATGTCCTGGAACTTGATGTTGACAAGCTGGTAGTCGGACTTGGTCAACCCGGCGGACTTCGCGATCTTGTCGACGAAGATCTGGTTGGTGGTGGAGCCAAGCTGCGATCCGATCTTCTTACCCTTGAGATCCGCGATATTGTGGATATCCGAGTTCTTGCCCACCACGACGGCGAGCGTGTTACCCGCGTAGGCTCCCACGGCCACTGCGGTTACCTGGCCCTTGGCCGCCCCGACGATGAAAGGCGTCGCGCCGAGCGAACCGGCGTCGAGTGATCCGCCCAAAATCCCGTCGCGGACGTCCTTTCCCGACGAGAGGGCCCGCGCGGTGACGGAGGCGCCCGCCGACTTCCAGGTTCCCGCGCGATTCGCCACGATCGCGGTTGCCCCCCACGTCGTGGCTTGGAAGCCGAGGCGCGCCGTCGCAGAGTGTTTGGCGGAAGCCGAGGATCCGGCGTTTGTGCCGCCCCGGACCCGCACGCAGTCAACCCCGCCGCGAGCAATGCGGCGGCGCCAATGACCACAACTGTTCTTCGCGCGAGACAAAACATGACGGCCCCTACCCGGATGACATGTCGGACTAGCCGTATTGCCGGTCCGCTGACATGTCTCTCTATGTAGACCTGTCTTTATATGTAGATATAATGTACGCTGCGGGAGTTGAGGCCGTCAAGCCTGCGCAGGCCGATTCGTGGCAGAAGGATGTGAGCGGTGAGCGATTCGGGGCATCGGGGGACTCCCACGGTCAAGTCGGCCGAGCGGGTCCTCGTTCTCGTCGAGCAACTCGCGCGTGCCGCGCGCCCGTTGACGGTGCAGGAGCTGCAGCAGGTCCTGGACATCCCGCGCAGCAGCCTGCACGCACTGTTGGCGACAATGGTGCGTACCCGATGGGCAGTACAGCGAGACAGCCGCTACGCGTTGGGGCCAGCCGCGCGGCCATTCGGCCCCACCCAGTTCGACGAGGTCGACATCGTCGAGGCTGCAGACGACACCCTCACGATGCTCCGTGACGAGCTGCAGGAGACCGTGCACCTGGCCACGCTCGACGGATCGGACGTACTCTACCTGACGTCGCGGTTCTCACCACACGCCTTGGGCGTCCGGTTCCAGCCCGGACGGCGACTGCCCGCCCAGATCACCGCGCTGGGTAAGGCGATGTTGGCTTCCTTACCTACAGAACTGCTCCGGTCGCACCTTCCTGAAGAGTTTGCGACGCCGACACCGAAGTCGGTGTGCTCGGAGGGAAGGCTTCGCCGACAGCTCGGCAAGGTTCGCAAGCAAGGCCACGCTGTCGACGACGAGGAGACGGCGGTTGGGCTGCGTTGCTTTGCTGTGGCACTGATCATTCCGACGCTGGCCCCACATGCGATCAGCTGTTCGACACCGATTGCGCGCCTCAACACATCGCGAGAGGACCACATCGTATCCCTGCTACGCCACGGCAAAGACGAGATCCTGCGCCAGCTCGCGGCTTCTCAGCCTTAACTGTCCACTGCTCTGCGATCTACCCGATGCTCGCCGCGGCCTCAGCGATCGTCACTTTCTGGCGCACCACCCGCAGCCGGATCTGGTACTTCGCCGAAGGCGAGAGCATCCGCTTGCCGCGCCACCCCGCACGGTCGGTTCCACACTCTGTTCCGGACATGATCAGATCCTCCAACGCGGATCGAGATCTGAAATCCACTCACTGCGGTGGAGACTGAGGCTTCGGTCGAACACGGCGCGCTAGCCGGGTCATCGGCCACATGCAGCGACGGGGTGCCGTAGTCCCAGGCGGCGCTACCAGGTCAGGGCCAACGGGTCCGCAGAACAGATCGTCGAGGTCCCGGGTGCGCTCATCCTCGCCGAGAATAAGAACGTCGTCGTCGGCCAGGATCGTGCACTCCGGCCGGGGTCGCACAACCTGGCCGCCGCGCACGATCACGCCGATCCATGCGCCTTCGCTCAGCGGAAGGCACTGCGCGGCCACACCGTCTGCGGCGGAGCCTGCGGCGACCCGATAGCGGAGGACTCCGCGCGGTTCCTCCGTCAGCCGGACCGAAATGTCCCACGGCTGCGGCGTCACCAGGCACATCGGAACAGCCAGTGCGCGCGCGGCCGCAGGGATGGTCAACGCCTGTATGAGCATCGAGAACGCGACCACAACGATGATGATCCCGTACCCGACCTGGCTGGCATCTGTGCCTGCCAGCAACGCAAAGGCGCCCAGCAAGATCGGGACCGCGCCTTTTAGGCCGCACCACACGACGAATAGTCGCTCACCCATTCGGAGCCGAACGAGGGTCAGTAGCGGTCCGACTGCGATCGGGCGGACCACGACCGCGAGCAGGACGGCGAGGACCAGTCCGGAAACCCATACCCGAGGCTGCGCCAAGACCGGGACATCGACGGTGAGCCCCAGCACGATGAAGATCACGATCTCCGCCATGGCTGCGAGCGACGAGTGGAAGCGACCGATCTCATGCTTGTAGGGCGCGCGTTCATCTCCAGCCAGGATGCCTGCGACGAGGACCGCCATGAACCCTGATCCACCCAGCACGGCGGCCGCGCCGTAAATCAAGACCGCGCCCATTGCCGCCCGCAGCGGATAAAGCCCCTCGTACGGCAACGGTAGAAGTCGCATCAGACGGACGAGACCCCACCCACCCACCGCGCCCAAAGCGGTTCCCACGGCCATCTGTAAGCCGAACGTTTCTGGTATCGCCCACGTAGACCCGGATCCGCCGACGAACGCCAGCACACCCACCATCAGCGCGATCCCCACCGGATCGTTCGCGCCTGCCTCGCCTTCCAAGATCGTAGCCGTGCGGCCGACGACATCGCGCTTACCGAGGACCGAGAACACCACAGCCGGGTCGGTGGGCGACACCGCGGTGGCGACTACCGCCGCCACCGCCCAGGAGAATGACAGGACGTAATGCATGACCAGCATCGCCAGCCCGGCGGTGACGAAGGTGCCGAGAACTCCAAGCGATAACACCGGCATTGCGGCTGCGCGGAATCGTGACCAGCCTATGTGCATGCCACCGTCGAACAAGATGAATACGAGCGCCACGGTCACCAGCCGTGTCACGTTCTGCGTTGACAGCACGTGGCCCAAGCCGGGAACCAGCCACGCCGCGATCGCCGCAGCCACGAACATGAGGCCCGGTGCCGGGACGGGCAGGATCGCGGTCAGCTTGTTCGAAATGACAGCTGCCAGGCAGACCGCCGCGCCCACCAGCAGAATCATCGCGAAGTTCCCGACATCAATCACACGCGCCGCCGGTGTACATCACTGGATGCGTCGGTGCTCGCGGGTAATGTCGCAAGGAATGCGATCGATAATGATCAACACCAGAGGTCATCGCTCATTGCGGGCCGTAATGCTTGATGTACTGCTTCATTTGCTTGATGTCGCTCTGCACCTCGTTCTGGAAGAAGTCCGGTCCTTTGAAGCTGTCGGATGTCATGTACTGCTGCTTGGTGAACTTCTTGTAGCTGTCCGATTTCGCCCACGCCTGGAATGCTTGGAAAAGGGTATTCCGGATGTTACTCGGCGTTCCGACAGGTGCCATGACGCCGCGGTACTGCGGGAAGTACACGGGCCAGCCCATGGATTGTGACGTCGGCACCTTGGGAAGCTGGCCGAAGGTCTTCTTACTGAAGACGACAAGCGGCCGGAACTGGCCGCCGTTAATGTACTGATGCACGTCGCCGCCCTGCTCGTAGAGCACCTCCACCTCGCCGTTGAGGAGCGACTTGTATCGCTCTGCGGGCTTCGAGAAAGGCACCAGCGTGAACTTGGCGCCAGATTTGGCCTCTACTACTCGAGTGGTGATCTCATCAACAGAGTTTTTGCCCACCGTGGCGATCCGTATCGAGCCTGGTTTCGACTTGGCCGCCTGGATCACGTCCTGGATGGTCTTGTACTTGGATGTGGAGTTGGTGAAGTAGAAGGACGGGACCTTCATGAGCCTGCAGACTCCGGTAAGCTGATTCAGATGCCACGGCGCGTTCCCAAAGGCGAGTGACGCGGTGTTGTCGGCGATGTAGGTCCCGATGGTGTAGCCGTCCGGTGCCGACCCGGCGAGCTTCGCCAAGCCGACCGCACCGTTGCCACCCGGGTCATTCTCGACCGGGATCGACACGCCGAGCTTCTTCGCGGCGAACGGCCCAACGGTCCTGGCGAGTTGGTCCGATCCGCCTCCCGCCCCGTAGGGGACGATGAGGTTGACGGGCCGTGTCGGGTATTTGGCGCCTGCGCCACCGCCGCCTGCTCCGGCTGAACTACCCGAACTGCCGCACCCTGCGACGGTAGCCCCTGTGATGCCGATCAGGGCGGCGGCTCCGGCCAGCTGCAGGAAGTTCCGCCGTTCGAACGCTGGAACCGTTCCATCCGGAACGACCAGTTCATCTTCCCTATTCCTGTTCATAGCTACTTCCTTTCATTTCCGGAGGCGTGCGCTGATGGCGACGGCGCAGCAGTGCTTGCCACAACGGCACCGACAGCGCGAGAAACGCCAAGATGATGAAACCCAACGCGATGGGTTGCTTGAAGAAGATGAACGGGTCACCGGTTGAGGACAGTGAAGTCACGAAGCTCTTTTCCGCGATCGGGCCCAAGATAACACCGAGTACCAGTGGCGCGATCGGGTAGTCGTAGCGGCGCATCGCATACCCAAGGATCCCGAAGACTAGCGCGATGATGACATCGTTGAAGCTGTTATGTATCGCATAGGCGCCGACGAGCGCGAAGATCGTCACGAGTGCCGCGACAATAGACTGTGGTGCGGTCAACGCCTTGAGGAAGAGCGGCGTAAAAATGAATGTCAGGATCAGCATGAATGCCATGCACAGAAATAGCGCACCGATCATGGCGTAAACCAGGGCGTGCTGGTGTGTGAAAAGGCCAGGTCCCGGCTGGATGCCTTTGAGGAGGAACGCCCCGAGAATGACGGCGTCGGAGGCGCTGCCTGGGATGCCCAGTGTAAGCAGCGGCGTCAGTGCGCCGCCAACGGTGGCGCTGGCGGCCGACTGTGGTGCGACGACACCCTCCAGGCGACCGGTACCGAACAGTTTACCGGACTTGGATGCCTGACGCTCGACGCCGTAGGTCACCAGCGCGGCCACGGTGGCTCCGGCCGCGGGGACCATCCCGATGACCGATCCGATCGTCACGCCACGTCCCAGGCTTGGCCACAACTTGCGGAACTCCTTGAATGACGGTGGCCTGACGCGCCCGTGTGCGGTGAGACCCGATCCCTGGAAGGATGTGGCGAAGCGCTCGATGACCTCGCCGATGGCGTAGACGCCGATCATCAGCACGGTGAATCCGATACCGCCGTTCAGGAACGGTATGTTGAACGTGAACCGTGGCACCGCGAAGGTCGCATCAATTCCGATCGTCCCGATGAACAGTCCGAGGGCGAGCGAGATAAATGCCACACGGAGCGGACGCTTCTTCCGTCCGCCGACGTTCCCCAGTGCGACGACGGTGGTGAGCCCGAAGAACACCACTGCGAAGTACTCCGGGGATTTGAACTGGAGCGCCACGTGGGCGATCTGAGGTCCGAGGAAGGTGAGGACCAGCAGGCCCGCCAGGCCGCCCGCTGTGGCGGCGTACAGCGAGCTTCCCACCGCTTTCGCGCCGAGGCCCTTGCGGAGGAGGCCCTTGCTCTCCCAAAGCAGCGGTATATGGATCGAATCTCCTGGTATGTGCAACAGGATCGCGGAAATGGCGCCGCCGAAGACCCCGCCGTAATAGGCCGAGGCCAGCAGCAGGATGCCGGGCGTGACGAGTAGCCCGTAGGAAAACGGCAGCAGCAGGATCACGGCCATGACGACGGACAGCCCGGGGATCGCACCGAAGATGATCCCGACAAGCAGCCCTGCGATCACCAGCACCAGAAGAAACGGGCTGCTGATGACCTGCAGGATGCCGCCTGCCAGTGAGTTCAGCGTGTCCATGTGGAGTCTGTGTCCATGGGTAGCTTCCCGCGAAGTGAGAAGACGGTGGTCTAGAACAGGTGGAGCGCGTGATAGATCGCTACCTCGATATTTTGGAAGGGTCCGATGCCGAGTGGAAGTGATATGTAGACGACCCTGACGAACAGGTAGGTGATTCCGAGGGATGCGACTACCGCGACGACCGGGGCCCAGATGACGCGGCGGAAGCCGCCGAGGAAGACGAACAGCAGCGCGAAGACGAAGCTCGCGATCAGGAAGCCTAAGATCAGTACGCCGAACACGTATCCGATCATGAGCAGTATCGCGATCAGCAATTTGGCGGGACTGACCGTGACGGTGGGTTCATCGTCGGTCACGTCATGCTGCACCTCCTCTGTCTTGCCGAGCGGTCCAGAGGTATCCAGTGGATTGACGCCGACCGAGCCGGAACGCTGCTGCACACCGGATGCCGCTTCCCTGGATTGTAGAAATGCCCCCCGGGCCTCCGCGAGGACGTCAATGAGGGCACCGAGCGCGAGTATCACCAGGATCGCGCGGGGCCAGCCCCACGGACCGACCGGCCCGCTGGTCGATGCGCCGATGGATGTGAGCGTGGTCCAGATGATCAGCGCGATCGATCCGACCAAGAAAAATGACGACAGCCATACATTGCCGCGCCTGAGCAAGTGAGCCCAGAAACCGCGTTTCCTGTCAGACGGTTCGTGACCCGGCTGTACGGACAGGCCGGACATCGTGCCACCGCCCTTGAGGTCATGCTCCGTAGGGTGCGAAAGCGATGACAGCGGGAGACTCTCTGTCATGGTGCTGCCCCTTGCCGTTGCGAGCGCGCGGCCCCTCCCAGGACCGCCACCATTGGGGTGGTGACCGACCGCTCGGTAGCCCCTTCGTAGGATTGGGGTGAACCATATCACATGATGGAGGTCACTTCCATCTATTGCACCGCACGGCGAGAGCGGACGTAAGAGCGGTGAGATTCTTCCAGTTGACCCAAGGCGATGCGCTGCTATTCTAGATGGAATAATACACCATAATATGAAACTGACTCCGACGGTGCGATCCCAATGTGTGACTGTCTGTAGCCGATTTCGGCCGGCGAGCCATGCGCGCGTCCCCACAGGGCCAGGCGACTGCCGCACGGAGCCGGGCGAAAGGACCGACCATGTCCGAGCACTCTCGGCTCTTGGATGCAGCGGACTCCTCGGAACCCATCGCACGCCTGATAGCCCGGGCTCGTGCCGCGCAGGCGGTGTTCGAACCCTATTCGCAAGAACGAGTGGATGATGTGGTCGCGGCGGTCGGCTGGGCGATCTACGAGCCGGAGCGAGCTCGCGCCCTAGCCGAACTGTCGGTCGAAGCAACTGGGCTAGGGCAAGTGGAGGACAAGGTCGCGAAGAACCAGCGTAAGACTATCGGCACGCTGGGGGATTTGACCGGTGCGCGATCTGTCGGGGTCATTCGCGAGGACGCTGGCAGCGGGATCACCGAATACGCCAAGCCGGTCGGCGTGGTGGCAGCGGTGTGCCCGTCGACCAACCCGGCGGCGACCCCTGCCAACAAGACCATGATGGCGCTCAAGGGTCGCAATGCGATCGTCCTCTCGCCATCACCGAAGGGCGCCTCTACCTGCGCGCTGCTGGT
>JBOHEL010000114.1:0-11353 GCA_050700995.1 Sciscionella sp.
GCAGGTGTCTCGGCTGCAGGCACGCAAGGCGCAATTGTCCGATCCCGACCAGATCGAGGCCGAGGCACGGTTGCGGTTACGGTACGTGATGCCTGGGGAGACGCCGTACGTCGTGCAACTACCGCACGGAAACGTCGCGGCTACCAAGCCGACCGCGCGCAAGCCGGAGCAGCATCGACACCAGGTCTGGTATCGCGGGCTCTGGCACTCGGTCGCCGGGAGTGGCAAGTGACGTTCTCGTTGCAGCCTGCGACCGACCTCGATCGCGCGCTCGTCGCGGAGCAGCTCGGGCGTGCCCCGCGCGGGATGCGCGCGGTGGCGGCGCGCTGCCCCAGCGGTCACCCCGCCGTGGTGCAGACCGCGCCGCGACTGGAGGACGGCACGCCGTTCCCCACGCTGTACTACCTCACCTGCCCTCGGTTGTGCTCACTGGTCGGCAAGCTGGAGGCGTCCGGCCTGATGCGTGAGATGACGGCGCGGTTGGCCGAGGACACCGAGCTGGCGAGTGTCTACCTGCGCGCGCATCGTTCGTACCTGGCCGAACGCGACGCGATAGGCAACCTCGGTACCGACGTCAGCGCCGGTGGCATGCCGGGCAGGGTGAAGTGCCTGCACGTGCACTTGGCACACACCCTGGCCCGCGGCCCTGGCATGAATCCTTTCGGCGATGAGACCCTGGAACTCATCCATGACTCCTGGCCCGCGGGCGACTGCGCTCGCTAGCCGCGCCGCACCCGCGCGCACTTTTCGGTCCCGTGACACCGCAAAGTGCGCACGGGTACATCAGCTCGCCGGGCTGGGCGTGACGCGGTCGACGAGGGTGCGAGTGTCGGTGCCCCGGGGGAGCACGCCGAACGTGCGCCCGGAGCGGTCGTCGAACCGGGATGCGATGAACGCGTCGGACACCGCGCTCGGCGCGTGGCGCAGCAACAGTGAACCCTGCAGGCACAGTGCGATCAGTTCGGCCAGGCGCCGGGCACGCGCGGGCCCGGCGGCCTTGAGCTCTGCGTCCAAAATGGACAATGCGGTGTCGAACCTGGTATCGGTGCCGCGAACCGAGTCGAACTCCTGCCGCAACGCGTCCGCCGTGGACGGATCGCGGGTCAGTGCGCGCAACACATCTAGCGCGGTGACATTGCCTGATCCCTCCCATATCGACATCAGCGGCGCCTCACGGTAGAGCCGGGGCATCACCGACTCCTCGATGTATCCGTTGCCGCCCAAGCACTCCAATGCCTCACCGACCGCCATCGGGGAACGCTTGCACACGTAGTACTTCGATGCGGGCAGCGCCAGCCGTAGCAGCGGATCACCGGTGTCCACCGCAGTGGCCAGCCGCATCGCCAGCGCCACCGATGCCTCGGCCTCCAGCGCGAGGTCGGCGAGCACGGTGGCCATCGCGGGCTGATCGGTGAGCCTGGCGCCGAACGCTGCGCGGTGCGCGGCGTGCCACGCGGCCTCCGACAGGGCAGCCCGCAGGTATCCCGAGGAACCGAGCACGCAGTCCAGCCGGGTCATCGAGACCATCTCGATGATTGTGCGGACTCCTCGGCCCTCCTCGCCGACCCGCCATCCGATGGCGTCGACGTACTCGATCTCCGCCGAGGCATTGGACTTGTTGCCCATCTTGTCTTTCAGCCGCTGCAGCCGGATCGCGTTGCGCGTGCCGTCCGGCAGGACCCTTGGCAGCACGAAGCACGTCAGCCCGCCGGGAGCCTGTGCGAGCGTGAGGAACAGGTCGTTCATCGGCGCCGAGGTGAACCACTTGTGGCCAACCAGCGTGTAGGTGCCGTCCGAGGACGGTGTCGCGACGGTGGTGTTGAGCCGCACGTCGGAGCCGCCCTGCTTCTCCGTCATCGACATGCCCGCCAGCAGGCCCACCTTCTCCGAAGCGGGCCGCAGGCCGAAGTCGTAGACGTCGGATCGCAGGCCAGGCTCGTACTGGGCCGCCAGTTCCGGGGCGTGCCGCAGCGCCGGGATGGCGGCATAGGTCATCGAGATCGGGCAGCCGTGGCCGGCTTCTACTCCCGCCCACAGGTAGAAACGCGCGGCGCGGTTGCGGTGGGCGGTGGCACCGGCGTCGGGCGCCCACGGTGCCGCGTGCAGCCCGTGCGACACCGCGCGCCCCATCAGCACATGCCATGACGGGTGGTAGTCCACCTCATCGATCCGGTTGCCGTAACGGTCGTGGGTGCGCAGGGTGGGAACGTTCTCGTTAGCCAGCCGCGCGTGCTCCCTGATCGACGGCGAGCCGGCCTCAAGGGCCAGCGTCGCCAGGTCGGGTAACGCGTCCTCGGCACCGTGCGCGGTGAGCGCCTCGATCAGCGCGGGGTCGCAGGCCAACGGGTCGAACCCGGCCAGCGGCGGCGGCTGGTTGGAGACCTCGTGGGTGCTGAAACGGGCGGTTCCCTGCACGGTCGTCATGCCTTGCAGGGTAGCCGCCGTAGGGTTGTGCCGTCAGTATGTAAGCGGGCCGACCGGGTGCGGGTGTCCCGCAAGATACGGAGGGCCGCTTGAGTGATCATGGCGGAGCCTTACTGGAGCGGGCCGACCGGGTGCGGGTGTCCCGCAAGATACGGAGGGCATATGTCGCGGGTCGCCGCGATCGACTGCGGTACCAATTCCATCCGACTGTTGATCGCGGATGTCACCGTTCGTGATGACGGCACAGCCTGGTTGCGCGATGTGTACCGGGAGATGCGAGTGGTGCGTTTGGGGCAGGGTGTCGACGCTAGCGGGATGCTCGCGCCGGAAGCCCTCGCGCGAACCAAGGACGCGCTGCGGGACTATGCCACGATGGCGGTGCGCAAGGGTGTCGAATCCGCCAGGATGGTGGCAACCTCGGCCACCCGTGACGCGGCGAACCGGGACGAGTTCTTCGCGATGACGCGTGAGGTGCTCGGGGCGGAGGCCGAGGTCATCACCGGCGATGAGGAGGCGCGGCTGTCGTTCACCGGGGCGGTCGGGGACCTCGACTCCGATCAGGGCCCGTACCTGGTGGCCGATGTCGGCGGCGGCTCGACTGAGCTGGTGCTGGGTGACTGGGACGGGTCTCGGGCGACGGTACGGGCCGCGCGGTCGGTGGATGTCGGATGCGTGCGGCTCACCGAGCGCTGCCTGCACTCCGACCCACCGACCGCCGAGGAGGTCGCCAACGCGGAGCGATTCGCCACCGAGACGCTTGCCAGGGCGTTCGACGCGGTACCTGTGGCAGAGGCGGGGACATGGGTCGGAGTTGCGGGCACGGTGACCACGCTGGCCGCGGTGTCGATGGGGCTCGGCACGTACGACCCCGAGCGCATCCACCACGCCACGTTGTCGCTTGAGCAGGTCAGGCAGACCTGTGCACGCTTGCTCGCGATGTCGCACGCGGAGCGGACGAAGGTCGCTGCCGTGCACCCCGGCAGGGTGGATGTGATCGGCGGCGGCGCGATCGTGGTGCGGGCACTGGCTGAGCAGCTCGCCCAGCGTGCGGGGATCACCGACATGCTGGCTTCCGAGCACGACATCCTCGACGGCATTGCGCTGTCGCTGGTCGGTTGAGGCTGTGCGTGCTCACAGCGAGCGACTGGCGCGGCTGCGGTGGCCACGCTCCGTACGGGTGGCGGGCCGAAACAGACGATCCTGGTGAAAATTCCCCATCAACAGGACTTTCTGGGCAACCATGTGCCCACGTCGGACGTCTTATCTGTCGTAGTGGTACTTGCGACGGGACCGGAAGGGGCGCAGACGATGATCAAGTGTGGGTCCGCACGGTTCATCCCTGATGTGGTTGCCGTTTGCGGTTTCCGGCATACCCTGGACTCATCATGACGCGACCGGTTCATCCGCAGGCCGTAGCTCCGACCGTGTTGGTCGTGAGCCTGCTGATGGTGCTGCTCGGGTTGATCGGGACGCCGCTGCATGCAGCTCCGGTGCACACCTCGGACGTCGCTGCGGCGCACGTGGTGATCGGGCACGGGAACGTCGCGGCGCGGCAGGGCAACATCGCGCCACTGCGTGCCGTCGAGCCGCCGACCCCGCAATCGCTGATACCAGTGGGCTTGGCGTTTTCCTGTGCGCTGTTGCTGTTCCTCGGTGTGGTGCTGCAACTGGTGTGGCGGGCACCGAGGACTGCGACAGTAGGCCGCAGCAGGGGACGCTCACCACCGATGTCACTCGCCTGACCGCCTTCGAGCGGACGGCACCTCACATTTTCCGTCTCAGCGGTCCTGTGACCTGCTACGTCCCCCTACTTTCTGCTGACCTCACCGTGGAGTGATCGTCATGGCGCGTCATCCCATGCTCGACGTACCTGCCCGCCGCACGGCCCCTGCCGCCGACGGCAGGCTGTCCGCCTACTTGCCTGCCTTCCGCCGCACGCTGGAGGAACATCTGGCCTTCCGCAGGCAGCAACTCGCCGACCTGCACAGCGGCTATTCGGCGGAGGCCGGTAGCGGTCGCCGCAGCATCGCGGTGATGGTGGCCGCCAGCGCGGGCCAGGCGCTGACCGATATCGAAGCCGCGCTGGCCCGCATGGAGATCGGCAGCTTTGGGCTGTGTACCGGGTGCGGTGGCGAGATTCCGCTGCAGCTGCTCCAGGCCATCCCGCAGACGGCCAGGTGCCTTTCGTGTCACCGGGAGCGGGAGACTCGCCGCTGACGCCGGGAGCCGGCGCAGGCACCCACCGCCGCGGGAGTGGTCGGCGCTTCACGATCCGATATCGATCAAGCAAGAAAGCTGATCTCCAGGTCACCTGTTCTTGCTGCCGCGTACGAACTCGGCGAGATCCTTCGACTGCTTGATTCGGGACTCCTCGTGCACGTACATCATGTGGCCCGCTTCGTAGTAGGCGCGCTCGATATTGCCGTGCAGGTGTTCCGGTATCGCCAGGTGCGCCAATACATGTTCCGCGGCGTAGAACGGCGTCGCGCCGTCCTGGTAGCCGAACGCGACGTGCACTTTGAGGTACTCGTTGGCCCGCATGGCCGCGGCGAGTTTGTCGGCGACGGTGACGTGGGAGTTCTCGAATTCCTTGTACGACCATTCCTTGATGACGGTTGGGGAGAGTACCTCGTACGGCAGATCGCTGGAGTAGTCGAGCTCGGCGCGCACGTAATGGTTCAGCGCCGCGGTGTAAGCGCCCGCGATGGCCGCCACCGAAGGATCGGACGACATCTGCTCGCGGCCGTAGTCGGCTTCCGGTCCGGTGAAGCGGGAATCGAGCCTGCCCACGGTGAGTTTGCGGTGACGCAGTAGCTCGGTGAAAAACCGGATGTGCTCGACGCGCAGGTTGACGCGATCCAGGTAGTCAGCCGACAGTCCCGTCAGTGCCGCCAGCTTCGCCACCACCTCGGTGCGCTCGGTCTCCGAGAGCCGGTTGCCTCGGGCCAGCGCCCACGGATAGTCGCGGGCGGCGAACTCTTCGGCCTCGGCGACGACCTCGGAGAGCGACCGGGAACCGTGCAAGCCGTGGTAATGCGCGATGGCGGCATACGTTGGCAGGAACAGTGAGTACGGCAAGTCGTTTCCCTCGGAAAAATCGAGGGAGGAGAAATCCAGCACCGAGGAAATGAGCATGATCCCGTTGAGATACAGGCCGTGCCTGCTTTGCAGGTGCTCCGCGAGGCCGGCGGCGCGGGTCGTGCCGTAGGACTCGCCTGCCAGGAATTTCGGCGAGAGCCACCTGCCGTTGCGGGAGGTCCAGGATCGGATCACCTCGCCGACGGACTCGATATCCGCGGTGAACCCGTGAAAGTCGGCGGGCTTCTCCCCGGTGAGCGCGCGGGAATAGCCGGTCGAGACCGGGTCGATGAACACCAGATCCGATTCCGGAAGCAGCGTCTGCGCGTTGTCGGCCAGGCCGTACGGCGGTGGCTGCAGCGCACCCACATCGCCGGAGAGCACCCGGCGCGGGCCTAGCAGCCCAAGATGCAGCCAGGCACTGGACGCGCCGGGGCCACCGTTGAAGGCGAACGTCACCGGGCGACTGCCGAGGTCCGCGCCGTCCAAAGTGTATGCGGTGAGGAAGACCTCGGCGGTCGCCTTGTGCCCCCCGAACTTGCCGTCGTCCACGACTTCCTTGCGCAACACCATCCTGCCTGTGGTCGCGGTGTAGGCGAGCTTGCGGCGCTTCACAGTGATCGAGTGACTGGTGGTGACCAGATCGTCGACTGGCTCATCGGCCTTGGTCGGCTTCTCTCCGATGGTGTCCTTCGCCTGCTCCGCTGTCGCCATGATCGCCACCCTATGTTGCCGACCCCAGGTGGCGGCAAGGGACAATATGGCGGTGCCACGTGCCGTCCATGACCCCGCAAGCGCTGCCGGGGTCGCCGCCACCCTGCCCGACATGGACTCCCGCTTGACAGGCTGCTACGCATGCCCTCGACTGGTGGCCTGGCGGGAGGAGGTCGCGGCGACCAAGCGGGCGGCGTACCGTGACGAGCGGTATTGGGGCAGGCCGGTGCCCGGCTTCGGCCCGCCAGACGCCGCGCTGCTGATCGTGGGGCTGGCACCCGCCGCGCACGGTGCCAACCGCACCGGGCGGATGTTTACCGGTGACCGCTCGGGAGACTTCCTCTACGCCGCGCTGCACGGCGCGGGGCTCGCCTCGCAGCCGACCGCGGTCGCTGTGGGTGACGGGCTGCAACTGTATGGCACCCGCGTCACCTCACCTGTGCACTGCGCCCCGCCGGCGAACAAGCCGACCACCGCCGAACGTGACAACTGTCGGCCCTGGCTGGTACGGGAACTGGAGTTGCTGCGGCCCACGTTGCGGGTCGTGCTGGCGCTCGGCGGCTTCGGCTGGCAGGTGACGCTGGGTGTGCTCGCCGAGGCTGGATACCTGGTGTCAAGGCCGCGCCCGAAGTTCAGGCACGGCGCGCATGCGGTGCTCGCGGGACCCGGCGGGGGGCTGCACCTGCTCGGCTCCTACCACGTCAGCCAGCAGAACACCTTCACCGGCACGTTGACGCCGCAGATGCTGCGGGAAGTGCTTGCGCGGGCGGGGTCGCTCGCGGGCCTCGACGACGTAATGGGAGCATGAGGGCAAACCAGTACGAGCGTTCTGTTATCGGGTTGCCTGGTCTGCCCGAGCGGATGGAGGTGGCGGATACCCATGGCGGCACAGCGCACGGAGGCCAACGGGCTGAACCTGACCGCGGGCGTCTACGCAGGGATCGATGCCAGGGATCCGCACCAGCCGGAGTTCCACCAGGCGGTGCGGGAGGTCTTCGAGTCGCTGGAGCCCGCGCTCGCGCGGCGCCCCGAGTACCTGCACTCGCGCGTGCTCGAGCGGCTGTGCGAGCCCGAGCGGCAGCTCGCGTTCCGGGTGCCATGGGTGGACGATTCCGGAAACATACAGGTAAACCGTGGTTTTCGGGTCGAGTTCAACTCGGCGCTCGGGCCCTACAAGGGCGGCCTGCGGTTCCACCCGTCGGTGGACATGGGCATCGTGAAGTTCCTCGGGTTCGAGCAGATCTTCAAGAACGCGCTCACCGGCCTGCCGATCGGTGGTGGTAAGGGTGGGTCCGACTTCGACCCGAAGGGCCGCTCGGACGGCGAGGTGATGCGCTTCTGCCAGTCGTTCATGACCGAGCTCTACCGCCACATCGGCGAGTACACCGACGTGCCCGCCGGGGACATCGGTGTCGGCGGCCGTGAGATCGGCTACCTGTTCGGCCAGTACAAGCGGATCACTAACCGCTACGAGTCCGGGGTGCTCACCGGCAAGGGCTTGAACTGGGGCGGCTCGCAGGTGCGTACCGAAGCCACCGGCTACGGCACGGTGTACTTCGTCAAGGAAATGCTCGCCGCGCGCGGCGACGGCTTCGACGGAAAGCGGGTTGTGGTCTCCGGGTCCGGCAATGTCGCGATCTACGCCGCGATGAAGGCGGAGGAACTCGGCGCCATGGTGGTCGCGATGTCGGACTCGGCAGGTTATGTGGTAGACGAGTCGGGCGTGGACATCGGGCTGGTACGCGAGATCAAGGAGCGGCGTCGAGGGCGCATCAAGGAGTACGCCGACACCGTGGGTGGGTCGAGCTACGTCGAGGGCGGGTCGATCTGGGACGTGCCGTGCGCGGTGGCGCTGCCCTGCGCCACCCAGAACGAGTTGGACGAAGCCGCCGCCCGCACACTGCTCAGTCATGGCGTCATCGCCGTCGCGGAGGGTGCCAACATGCCGACCACTCCCGCGGGGGTGCGCTTGTTCCAGGAAAGCGGCATCGCGTTCGGACCGGGCAAGGCGGCCAACGCCGGGGGCGTCGCCACCTCCGGCCTGGAGATGCAGCAGAACGCCTCCCGCGACTCCTGGCATTTCGACTACACCGACCGGCGGCTCGCGGGGATCATGACGGACATCTTCGCGGCGTGTCGTACGACCGCCGAATCGTATGGAGCGCCAGGCAACTACGTGCTCGGGGCGAATGTGGCAGGCTTCGTGAAGGTAGCTGACACGATGCTCGACCTCGGTGTGGTCTAGTCCATTTCGGCGCCAGCGAGCATCATACTCGCGGGTAGTAACATGCACAGCGGCCCAGGTCACAGGCGTGACGGGCCGGTGCGTCTACTGAATCGGGGAAGTGCGACCATATGAGCATGGCTGCAGCGAAGGCGCAACCGGCGCGAATCGTCATCGTCGGTGGTGGTTACGTCGGGATGTATACGGCTCTGAAACTGCAGAAGAAGTTGCGGGCAAAGGAAGCATCGGTCACGGTGATTGACCCGCAGCCGCACATGACCTACCAGCCGTTCCTGCCTGAGGCCGCGGCAGGCTCGATCGAGCCGCGGCACGTCGTGGTGCCGCTGCGTCGGGTGCTCAAGCGCTGCCATGTGATCACCGCGAGGGTCCGAAACATCGAGCATGCCCGCAAGATCGTCACGACGCAAAGCGCCGATGGTCACGTCGAGGAGATCGGCTACGACGCACTCGTCGTGGCACTCGGTTCGATATCGCGGTTGCTGCCCATCCCTGGCCTCGCCGAGGTGGGTATCGGGTTCCGGACCATCGGTGAAGCGATTTACCTGCGTAACCACGTGCTCTCTCGGATGGATCTCGCGTCGAGCACGCTCGATCCTGAGAAACGCAGGCGGCTGCTGACATTCACCGTGATCGGCGGCGGTTTCTCCGGCATCGAGGCGCTCGGCGAGCTGGAGGACATGTCCCATTTCGCCAGCCGGTACTACGAGAACATCGAGCCCGACGATATCCGATGGGTGCTGGTCGAGGCCGCGGGGCGGATCCTGCCCGAGGTGCGCGAGAGCCTCGGGGCGTACACGGTGCAGCAGCTGGAGAAGCGCGGCATCAAGGTCTACCTGGACACGCTGGCGAAATCGGTGGAGAACGGGCACGTGATGCTGTCCGACGGCACCGAATACGACTCGGACACCATCATCTGGACTGCCGGTGTGAAGGCTAACCCGGTGCTGCGGAACACCGACCTGCCGCTTGACAAGCGCGGCAGGGTGACCGCGACGGCTGCGTTGCAGGTCGAGGGCCTGCCCGGTGTGTGGGCGGCAGGGGACTGTTCCGCGGTGCCAGACCTGTCCAAGACCGCGGACGACCCGCAGGCGACCTGCCCGCCGAACGCACAGCACGCCGTAAGGCAGTCCAAGCTGCTGGCGGCGAACATCGTTACCGTATTGCGTGGCGGCAAGCCGAAGGACTACTTCCACAAGAACGTGGGTTCGGTGGCGAGCCTCGGCCTGCATAAGGGCGTCGCTGACACCTACAACGTCAAGATCAAGGGCCGTATCGCCTGGTTCATGCATCGCGCGTACCACGTCAGCCAGATGCCGACGTTCAACAGGAAGATCCGGATCCAGGTCGATTGGCTGACCGGTGGGCTGTTCCGGCGTGAGGTTGTCGCGCTGGGCCAGATCAACGATCCGAAGGCGGATTTCGAGCTCGCCTCCCGCACCTGATCTCCCGGTCACACGCTTCGCCCGGCAACCACGTAAGCTCGGTGCGCCCCGGTAGCCCAACCGGCAGAGGCGGGCGACTTAAAATCGCTACAGTGCGGGTTCGAGTCCCGTCCGGGGCACTGTCAGCGCCCGTGAGCGGGTGTGCCGTGTTCTCCACAAGATCACGTCCCCGGTTCATCCCCGAAGAATGGCTCCGACTCTTCACTGCACCTTGAGCACGCTCCAGAGATCAGGGAAGGTTGGGGATCTCCAGAAAATCACCGTGCGATCCGCGTGCAACAACGAACGGTCACCACAACCCGCCGAGCCTCGACCGAGCAGCCGATCACACACCGTGGCACACGGCTGACCGGCCAAGCTCCGGTTAAACCGACAACCCAATGCGGGCTTTTTCCCCGAACAACATATCGGGAGCGGTGCAACGTCAGACGGTTGTGTCGCCGTCCTTCAGTGTGTGTGTGGTCGAGGGGCCAGCGCCATGACGGTGCTCGTGGCCGAGGTGGCAGTGGCCTGCCTGATGGTGACCTGTTGCGCGGCGCCGATTCCGGGCAGCACGGCGTCAACCCGAGCTGTCACGGGCTGCTCGCCGGTGCGAAGGGAGCCACCGATGTCACGGGTCAGGACGGTCGGCGCGGCAGGGAACGACACCACCGTGGCGCTGCGCTTCGGCGAGCGACTGCGGATCGCACCTGACCGCCCGGGCTGTGCGCGCGAGTGGCGGGTCGCCGGATACCCGCGCGCCGTGCTGCGCGCGACTGGCGGAGCAGCAGGCCGCACCGTCGAGTTCGACGCCATCGGGCTCGGCAGCGGGACCGTGCGGCTCACCGCGACCGCTGCCAGTGTGGCGTGCGTGCGCTCGCCAACGACGTTCTCCCTGCGGGTCAGGGTGTTGCGGGAACTGGTGAAGCGGCCGGTGGTCGATAGTAACGATGAGTGACAGTAACGCCACGATCACTTAACGCGATAGAGCTACGGACGCCCGAGTCCGGCCCACATCACCCCGCGGGCTGGCGGTGTCCAGCGGAATCCGCAGTGCCTTGTGAACCCAAGCGCTCGACAAAGGAGCACGCCATGAAGCGTCCTCGCGGTCGTCTTCTGCTGCCTATCATCGCCATCGCCGGACTCACGGCGCTGTCGCTCGGGGCGATCCCCCCAACTGCGACGGCCGCCGGATTCGGCTACAACCAGCTCAACCCGATCCAGAAACGCCACGTGTCCGGCTTGCTTGCGACCGAACTCAACCGAAACGATGTCGGCAACAACGCGCGCAAGCTCCAGCCATCGACGAAGCGCGCGGCCCGGCAGCGGGTGACATCAACCGGGTGCCCCGGCAGCTTCGGCCACGACGTCAAGGTCAACCAGAACTGCCTGAACATCACCGACGCCGACCTGCAGGGCCGAGGCCAGGCGCAGAACGAGACCTGGGGCGCGGCCGATCCGAACAACGCCA
>JBOHEL010000115.1:0-11277 GCA_050700995.1 Sciscionella sp.
GCATGACGTCGTGTTCCTCGCGCTCCCGCACGGCCGCTCCGCCGAACTGGCCGCACAACTTGCCGACGACGTGCTGGTGATCGACTGCGGCGCCGACCACCGGCTGCGGGACGCGGCGGACTGGGGGCGGTGGTACCGCGGCGAGCACGCCGGTAGCTGGCCCTATGGGCTTCCGGAACTCCCAGGCGGCAGGCAGCCGTTGCGCGGCGCGCGGCGGATCGCGGTGCCTGGCTGCTATCCGACCGTGTGCTCGCTGGCGATGGCGCCTGCGCTGGCGGCGGGACTGGTAGCACCGAACGTCGCGGTGGTCGCGGTCAGCGGCAGTTCCGGCGCCGGCAAGGGCCTCAAGCCGCACTTACTCGGTTCGGAAGTGATGGGGTCGGTCAGCGCCTACGGCGTCGGCGGTGCGCACCGGCATACGCCCGAGCTGATCCAGAACCTCTCTGCGGCGGCGGGCATCCCGGTCGCGGTGTCGTTCACGCCGGTGCTCGCGCCGATGCCGCGCGGGATTCTCGCGACCTGCTCGGCCCCGCTCACTGATGCGATCGACACCGCCGCCGCCCGGGAGGTGTACGTGAAGGCCTACGGGGAAGAGCCGTTCGTGTATCTGCTGGCCGAGGGGCGCTGGCCCACGACCGGTGCGACGCTCGGCGGCAACGCGGTGCACCTGCAGCTCATCGCTGACGCCGACGCGGCGCGGCTTGTGGTCGTGGCGGCCGAGGACAACCTGACCAAGGGCACCGCGGGCGGCGCTATCCAGTGCATGAACCTCGCGCTGGGCCTGCCCGAGACGACCGGCCTGTCCACCGTAGGAGTCGCACCATGAACCAGCCGATCAACCGCGATGCGAGCGTGACCGTGCCGAGGGGCTTTCGCGCGGCGGGTGTCGCCGCGGGCATCAAGCCCTCCGGCGCGCTCGATCTGGCACTGGTTGTCAACGACGGCCCCGACTTCGCCGCCGCCGGGGTGTTCACCAGGAACGTGATCAAGGCGGCGCCGGTGCTCTGGACACAGGAGGTGCTTCGGCACAAACGATTGCGCGCTGTGGTGCTGAACTCCGGGGGGGCGAATGCGGCCACCGGACCTGGTGGCTTCCAGGACACCCACGTTACCGCGGAGCGGGTCGGCGAACTCGTCGAGACCGGTGCCATCGAGATCGCGGCCTGCTCGACAGGGCTGATCGGGGAGCGGCTGCCGATGGCCGCAGTTCTCTCCGGTGTTGACGCCGCGGCCACAGCACTGGATTCCGGCAACGAGGCTGGCTTTGCCGCGGCGAGCGCGGTGCTGACCACGGACAGCCGGGCGAAGCAAGCGTCCGCCACGCACCAGGACGGTTGGAGTATCGGAGGCTTCGCGAAGGGCGCGGGCATGCTGGCCCCGAACCTGGCCACCATGCTGTCAATTATCACCACAGACGCCGTGCTGACAGGTGACGCGCTTGACGCCGCACTGCGCGCCGCTGCCAGGGTCACCTTCAATCGCCTTGACGTCGACGGCGGCACCTCGACCAACGACACCGTGCTGCTGCTGGCCTCCGGCGCCAGTGGGGTCGCACCGGGCACCGAGGCGTTCTCCGAGTTGCTCACCGCCGTGAGTCTCGATCTTGTGCGGCAGCTGCGGTCGGACTCCGAGGGCGCCACCAAGGAGGTTGACGTCGACGTGCGCGGGGCGGCGACCGAGGCCGACGCGATCGCCGTCGGCCGGACCGTCGCCGAGGACAATCTGGTGAAGACCGCGCTGTTCGGGTCTGATCCGAACTGGGGTCGGATCGCGATGGCGCTTGGCAGGGCGGCGGCCGAGATCAATCCCGCGACGGTGTCGATCGGTATCAACGGTGTGACCTTGTTCGCTGCGGGCACCACGGTCGCCGACCGAACCGCCGTGGACCTCTCAGGACGCGACGTCACGATCGTCATCGATCTGGGCATCGGCGACGCCGCGGCGACGATCTTTACCACGGACCTTTCGCACGAGTACGTCGAAGAGAACAGCGCGTATTCCTCATGACCACAGACGCGTGTTTCCACTCGGAGGCGGCGGTATGACCTCCGAGTGGTTGATCGGCGCCGACGAGCGGCTCGCCACCGCCGCCGAGAAAGCCGGGGTACTGGTCGAGGCACTGCCATGGCTGCAGCGCTTCCACGGCGCGACGGTCGTGATCAAGTACGGCGGTAACGCCATGATCGACGACGAGTTGAAGGCGGCATTCGCGCAGGACATGGTGTTCTTGCGGCTGGCAGGGTTGCACCCCGTGGTTGTGCACGGCGGAGGTCCGCAGATCTCGGCGATGCTCGACCGGCTCGGCGTTGCCGGTGAGTTCAAAGGCGGCCTGCGGGTCACCACGCCGGAGACGATGGACATCGTGCGGATGGTGCTGGTCGGGCAGGTCGGCAGGGAGCTGGTCGGCCTTGTCAATACTCACGGTCCCTATGCTGTCGGGCTTTCCGGCGAGGACGCCGGGCTGTTCACGGCCGCACGCCGTCAGGCCATTGTGGACGGCGAGGCCGTCGATATCGGGCTGGTCGGCGAGGTGGCCTCGGTCAACCCTGACGCGGTACTCGACCTCATCCGCGCAGGCCGCATCCCGGTGGTCTCCACGGTGGCGCCAGATGCCGACGGGGTGGTGCACAACATCAACGCCGATACCGCGGCTGGAGCACTGGCCGCCGCGCTCGCCGCACAGAAGCTGGTGGTACTCACCGACGTCGAGGGTCTCTACGCCGACTGGCCGGACCGCTCGTCGCTGATCGACAGGATCGCGCCCGACGAGCTGGAAGCGATGCTGCCGCGCCTTGCCAGCGGCATGATTCCGAAGATGGAGGCGTGCCTAGCCGCGGTGCGCGGCGGCGTGTCCCGAGCACACGTGATCGATGGCAGGCTCGCACACTCGGTGCTGCTGGAAGTGTTCACCAGCAGCGGAATCGGAACGATGGTGGTAACGGATGATTGAGTCCAATATGGATGGCCAGCGCAGGTGGCGGTCCGCGCTGATGGACAACTACGGCACCCCGGCACTGACGCTGGTGCGTGGTGAAGGCGCCCAGGTGTGGGACGCCGACGGCAGCCGCTACCTCGACCTGCTTGGCGGGATCGCGGTGAATGCATTGGGTCATGCGCATCCCGCGGTGCTCGCCGCGGTCACCGAGCAGATCGGGTTGCTTGGCCACACCTCGAACCTCTACGGCAACGCCCCGACCATCGAGCTCGCCGAAACACTGCTGGATCTCGCCGGTGCCACGGGCAGTGGGAAGGTGTTGTTCTGCAACTCGGGGGCGGAGGCCAACGAGGCCGCTTTCAAGATCACCAGGCTGACCGGGCGCGGCAAGGTGATCGCCTGCGAAGGCTCCTTCCACGGCAGGACGATGGGATCGCTCGCGCTGACCGGCCAACCGTCCAAACGGGATCCGTTTCAGCCGCTGACACCCGGCGTCACGCACGTGCCCTTCGGGGATGCGGCCGCGCTGGCGGCGGCAGTTGACGGAGAGACGGCGGCGGTGTTCCTTGAACCTGTGATGGGTGAGGGCGGTGTGCTGCCCGCCCCCGACGGGTACCTGGCCGCGGCGAGGGACATCACCGCGAGGCATGGCGCGCTGCTGGTGCTCGACGAGATACAGACCGGGATCGGCCGTCTCGGCTCGTGGTTCGGGTACCAGCAGTCGGGGATCACACCCGATCTGGTCACCCTCGCCAAGGGTCTCGGCGGCGGCCTGCCCATCGGCGCGGTGATCGGTTTCGGCGCGGCAGCCGAGTTGTTCACCCCCGGCCAGCACGGCACAACCTTCGGGGGCAACCCGGTGTGCTGCGCGGCCGGCCTCGCCGTGCTCCGCACGATTGCCGATGAAGGTCTGCTTGAGCACGCTTCGCTGCTCGGCAAGGAGATCGCGCACGGTGTCGAGGAGTTGCGCCATCCCATGATCACAGGCGTGCGGGGCGCAGGCCTGCTGCTCGCGATCGGGCTGCGGGAGCCGATCGCGAAGGGCGTCACCACGGCAGCGCAACAGGCGGGCTACCTGATCAACCCGGTGCAGCCGGACGCGATCCGGCTTGCGCCTCCGCTGATCCTGCAGGCGCGACAGGCGCGCGCGTTCCTTGCCGACTTGCCTGCGGCGCTTGATGCCGCGGCCGAGGGGGAGCGCTGAGATGCCACGGCACTTTCTCCGCGACGACGACGTCGACACCGTTGAGCAGGCCGAGATCCTCGACCTCGCGGACGCCATGAAGCGTGATCGCTTCGACCGTAAGCCCCTGGCAGGCCCGAAGTCGGTCGCGGTGCTGTTCGAGAAGAACTCCACGAGGACAAGGGTGTCCTTCGAGGTGGGTATCGCGCAGCTCGGCGGGCATCCGCTGATCGTGGACGGCCGGTTGATGCAGCTCGGCAGGGAGGAGACCATCGAGGACACCTCGCGGGTCCTCTCCCGCTATGTCGACGCGGTGGTATGGCGGACCTACGCGCAGAAGCGCATCGAGGCGATGGCGTCGGTGTCGGCGGTTCCTGTGATCAACGCGCTGACCGACGAGTTCCATCCCTGCCAGGTGCTCGCCGACCTGCAGACGATAAGGGAACGCAAGGGGAAGCTGGCGGGATTGACGCTGGTGTATCTCGGTGACGGCGCGAACAACATGGCGCATTCGCTGCTGTTGGGCGGGACAACAGCAGGCATGAACGTGCGCATCGTGTCGCCGGAGGGTTTTGCGCCCCACCCGGACGTGGTGCTTGACGCGAAGCGCCGGGCGGGTGATGCCAGCGGCAGCGTGGCGGTGTTCGCCGATCCTCTGGCCGCGGTCGAGGGTGCCGACGTGCTCGTCACCGACACGTGGACCTCGATGGGGCAGGAGAACGACGGCAAGGACCGGGTGACGCCGTTGCGGCCGATGCAGGTCAACGCGGCGCTGCTCGCTGCGGCGGCACCGGAGGCGATGGTGCTGCACTGCCTGCCCGCGCACCGCGGCTGGGAGATCACCGACGAGGTGCTCGACGGAGCGGCCAGCGCGGTGTGGGACGAGGCGGAGAACCGCCTGCACGCACAGAAAGCCCTGCTGACGTGGCTCATCGAGGCATCATGAGAGCCGAGCGGGTGCGGGTGTCCCGCAAGATACTGGAGCGGTTATGACCATGACACAGTCGGCGAGCACCCGGGTCGCGAGGCAGGCCAGGATCGTGGAACTGGTCTCGCAGATGGCGATACGGAGCCAGCCCGAGCTCGCCCGGTTGCTGGCGGCGGAGGCCATCGATGTCACGCAGGCGACGTTGTCGCGGGACTTGGACGAGCTGGGAGCGGTCAAGCTGCGCGGGCCGGACGGCGGTGCGCCGGTTTACGTCATCCCGGAGGACGGCAATCCGATCAGGGGAGTGCATGGCGGTACGTCGCGGCTCACGCGGCTGCTCGGGGAACTGTTGGTGTCCGCGGAGGGCTCCGGAAACCTCACCGTGCTGCGCACCCCACCGGGCGCCGCGCAGTTCCTGGCCAGCGCGATCGACCGGTCGGCGCTTGAGGAGGTCGTCGGCACGATAGCGGGCGATGACACCGTGATGGCCATCGCCAGGGAACCGGTGACGGGCAGTGTGCTGGCCGATCGCCTCACCGCGCTCGCCGCGCGGGGGTCTACTTTGGACGTAGCAAGCAGCAAGGAGAATCTCTGATGACTGAACGGATCGTGCTCGCCTACTCCGGCGGGTTGGACACCTCGGTGGGGATCGGCTGGATCGCAGAGGAGACCGGGGCCGAGGTCGTCGCCGTCGCGGTGGATCTCGGGCAGGGTGGCGAGGACCTGGAGACCATCCGCAAACGGGCGCTGGATTGTGGCGCGGTGGAAGCGGTGGTGGCCGATGCCCGCGACGAGTTCGCCGAGGGCTACTGCCTGCCCGCGCTTCAGGCGAATGCGCTGTACATGGATCGCTACCCGCTGGTGTCGGCGCTGTCCCGGCCGGTGATCGTGAAGCACCTGGCGGAGGCCGCAAAGTACCACGGGGCATCCACGGTCGCCCACGGCTGCACCGGAAAGGGCAACGACCAGGTGCGCTTCGAGGTCGGGATCGGTGCGCTCGCGCCGGATCTGAAGGTGATCGCGCCGGTGCGAGACTTCGCGTGGACGCGGGAGAAGGCGATCGCCTACGCGGAAGCCAGGGATCTGCCGATCGATGTCACCAAGAAGTCCCCGTTCTCCATCGACCAGAACGTATGGGGTAGGGCGGTGGAGACCGGCTTCCTTGAGGACCTGTGGAACGCGCCGACCAAGGATGTCTACGCCTACACTCAGGACCCGACGGTGCACTGGCAGGCGCCCGACGAGCTGGTGATCGCGTTCGACAAGGGCGTACCGGTGGCGATCGACGGTAAGCCGGTGACAGTGCTGGAGGCTATCCAGCAGCTCAACCTGCGGGCCGGTGCGCACGGCATCGGCAGGCTGGACATGGTGGAGGACCGGCTGGTCGGGATCAAGAGCCGCGAGATCTACGAGGCGCCTGGCGCTATCGCTCTGATCACCGCGCACCAGGAACTGGAGAACGTGACCGTCGAGCGGGATCTTGCCAGGTTCAAGCGTCAGGTGGAGCAGCGCTGGGGTGAGCTGGTCTACGACGGCCTGTGGTTCTCGCCGCTGAAGGACGCGCTGGACAGCTTCCTCGCCAAGACCCAGGAGCGGGTCACCGGGGAGATCAGGATCGTGTTGCACGGCGGCACGGCCGTTGTCAACGGTCGCCGCAGCGCGGAGTCGCTCTACGACTTCAACCTCGCGACCTACGACGAGGGCGACAGTTTCGACCAGACGCTGGCCAAGGGCTTCGTGCAGCTGTGGGGCCTGCCGAGCAAGATCGCCGCCAAGCGTGACCAGCAATAACCGCACCGTGAGTACTTTCATCGGCTGCCCAGTCTTGCGGGACACCCGCACCCGGGCTCCCGAAAGTACTCACGGTGCATGACCTGGGGAAATGGAGGTAGCTGTGGCCGAACAGCAATCGGTGGCGTTGTGGGGCGGGCGGTTCGCCTCCGGGCCCGCTGACGCGATGGCGGCGTTGAGCGCCTCGACCCATTTCGACTGGCAGCTGGCGCCTTACGACATCGCGGGCTCCCGGGCGCATGCCAGGGTGCTGCACGGTGCGGGCCTGCTCTCCGCCGACGAGCGCGACCGGATGTTGGCGGCACTCGACGAGCTGGAAGCCGACGTGATCAGCGGCGCGTTCACCCCGACGGTGGCGGACGAGGACGTTCATACCGCGCTGGAGCGGGGCCTGCTCGCACGGGCGGGCACCGAACTCGGTGGCAAGCTGCGTGCCGGGCGCTCCCGCAATGATCAGGTGGCGACGCTGTTCCGGATGTGGCTGCGCGACGCCGCCCGGAGGGTAGCCTCCGGAGCGCTGGACGTCCTCGACGCCCTGGTGGCGCAGGCGCAGGACCACCCGGATGCCGTCATGCCAGGGCGGACTCACCTGCAGCATGCGCAGCCGGTGCTGCTGGCGCATCACCTGCTGGCACACGGCCACGCGTTGCTGCGCGACGTCGACAGGCTGACGAGCTGGGATACCCGTACCGCCGTCTCTCCGTACGGGTCCGGCGCGCTCGCTGGTTCCTCGCTTGGCCTCGATCCCGCCGCGGTGGCCGCCGAGCTGGGGTTCGACGCCGCGGTGGAGAACTCGATAGACGGCACGGCGTCGCGGGACTTCGCGGCGGAAGCGGCATTCTGCCTAGCGATGCTGGGGGTGAATCTGTCGCGGATCGCCGAGGAGGTGATCCTCTGGAATACCGCGGAATTCGGCTACGTCACCCTCGACGACGCCTGGGCCACCGGCAGTTCAATCATGCCGCAGAAGAAGAATCCGGACGTCGCCGAGCTGACCAGGGGGAAGTCAGGGCGGCTGATCGGCAACCTTACCGGCCTGCTCGCCACATTGAAGGCGCAGCCGCTTGCCTACAACCGTGATCTGCAGGAGGACAAGGAGCCGCTGTTCGATTCGGTCAAGCAGTTGGAGCTGCTGCTCCCCGCGATCGCGGGGATGATCGGCACCCTCACCTTCCACACCGCTCGGATGGCGGAGCTGGCGCCTGCCGGGTTCACCCTCGCCACCGACATCGCGGAGTGGCTGGTACGCCAGGGCGTGCCGTTCCGGGTCGCCCACGAGTCGGCAGGCGAGTGCGTGCGCCTTGCCGAGGCGCGCGATGTCGGCCTCGATGAGCTCACCGACGAGGAGTTGCGCGGCGCCCATCCCTCGCTGACGCCGGAGGTGCGCCGGGTGCTCACGGTGGCGGGTTCGATCGCTTCAAGGGATGCCCATGGTGGTACCGCTCCTGCCCAGGTCGCTGAGCAGTTGGCACGGCTTCGGGAGACCGCCCACCGGTGTCGTGGATGGGCTGCTTCGGCGGTACGTGGCTGACATGCTCCGCCAGCTCACCCGCCCTGAGCTCGCCGTGGATCCGTTGGACGCGGCGCCTTTGCTGCTCGGCTGCGTGCTGCATGCGGATAGTCCACAAGGGACGGTGAGCGTGCGGATCACCGAGGTCGAGGCTTACCGCGGCACGGATGACCCTGCCTCGCACTGCTACCGGGGCCGAACATCTCGCAATGAGGTGATGTTCGGTCCCGCCGGCCACCTGTACGTGTACTTCGTCTACGGGATGCATTTCTGTGCCAACGTGGTGAGCATGACCGACGGCGTGGCGGGTGCGGTGCTGTTACGTGCTGGGGAGGTGACGTCGGGCGTGGCGACCGCAAGGCAGCGCAGGCCGGCCGCGCGCAACGACAACCAGTTGGCGATGGGGCCCGCACGGCTGACAGCAGCGCTCGGCGTCGACCGGCACGCCAACGGTCTCGATCTGACGGACCCTGACTCGCCGATCCGGCTCTACGCACAGGATCTGGTGACGGATATCCGCAGTGGGCCGAGGGTCGGGGTGGCCGTAGCGGTGGACGTACCGTGGCGCTTCTGGATCGACGGCACGCCCTCGGTCAGCACATACCGCAGGGGAGGGAAGCGGCAACGCGCCCGTCAGGGAAGATAGCCTGCGTGACTGAGCACATACTCGACGAGCTGTCCTGGCGCGGTCTCATCGCGCAGTCCACCGATCTCGACGCACTGCGGCGGGAACTCGACGCCGGGCCGTGCACCCTGTATGCCGGGTTTGATCCCACCGCGCCGAGCCTGCATGCCGGGAACCTGGTACCGCTGCTGATGCTCGCGAGGTTCCAGCGCGCGGGGCACCGTCCGCTGGTGTTGGCAGGCGGCGCCACCGGGATGATCGGGGATCCCCGCGACACCGGCGAGCGGACCCTGAACGCGCTGGATGTGGTGGCCGAGTGGCGGGAACGGATCAGAGGCCAGCTCGAACGGTTCGTCGACTTTGACGGTTCCGGGACCGGTGCCGTAACGGTGAACAACCTGGACTGGACCGGCGGGCAGTCCGTGCTGGAGTTCCTGCGCGACATCGGAAAGCACTTCCCGGTGAACACGATGCTCAATCGGGAGACCGTGCGTCGCAGGCTGGAGCGCGACGGGATGTCCTACACCGAGTTCAGCTACCTGCTGCTGCAGTCGCAGGATTACCTACATCTGTACCGGGAATACGGCTGTCGGCTGCAGGTGGGTGGGTCCGACCAGTGGGGGAACCTGGTGGGTGGAGTCGACCTGATCCGTCGAGTGCACGGCGACGGGGTGCACGCGCTAACCGCGCCGCTCGTCACCGACGCCGAGGGCCGGAAGTTCGGTAAGTCCACCGGCGGTGGGTCGCTGTGGCTGGATCCGACCATGACGTCGCCGTATGCCTGGTTCCAGTACTTCGTCAACGTCAGCGACGCCGATGTCATCCGGTACCTGCGGATGTTCACTTTCCTTGCGGCCGACGAGATTGACGCCCTGGTCGAGGACACCGAACAGCGTCCGCGGCTGCGTGCCGCGCAACGGCGTCTCGCCGAGGAGTTCACCACCCTCGTGCACGGTGAGCACCAGATGCGACAGGTTGTGGCCGCCAGCCAGGCGCTGTTCGGGCGCGGGGAGCTGCGCGAGTTGGAAGCGGCCACGCTGCGGTCGGCGATGGCGGAAGTGCCTTCGGGTCAGGTGAGCCTCGCGGATCGGCCGACTGTCGTCGAGCTGCTGCTGTCCTCCGGGCTCGTCGACAGCAAGGGAGCGGCCCGCCGGGCCGTGCGGGAGGGCGGTGCTTACGTCAACAACGTCAAGGTGACCGACGAAAGCTGGGTCCCGGACGAGACAGGACTGCTGTGTGGCTCGTGGCTGGTGGTTCGCAAGGGCAAGCGCAACGTCGGTGGGGTCAAGGTCGAGCGCTGAACGGCCGCGTGGATGGCCGGTGCCCGCCGTGGTGGGCAGCGGCCATCCGCGCTGCGGTCCTAGTGCGCGCCTGTGAACTGCGGAAACGCACCCAGTAGGCGAGCGTTGTCATCTCGTGATCGAGTTTTTGTTGTGATGGCGAGCACAGCACGCCCCGCGATGCTGGTGCTCATGCCTCCTAGGAGACGATCTACATGGCCTGTGACCAGCGACTATGGGTAGACGGCTGGAACAGGTACCCCCGTTTTGACCCCCGGCAGGTGGCCGTGTAACTTTCTCTCTGCCAGCGCGGAACGGGCCCGGGAAGCCGAGAGGCGGACGGGAACGAGCGGGGCACAAGAGACATGAGCAAATGCCTCGCGGTGATGGCCGGTGACCGGTTCATGATTGTGATGTGCGTGTGTTCTTTGAGAACTCAACAGTGTGCTGAATAGCCAGTAGAGCTATATGAATACCCCTCGTTGGGTATTTTCTTTGAGTGGTCTCTATTTTTTGTGTGTAGGGGCTTTTTGAGGTGCCTCTCTTTGTGAGGGGTTTGTTGGGTTCAAATTCATTGATGGAGAGTTTGATCCTGGCTCAGGACGAACGCTGGCGGCGTGCTTAACACATGCAAGTCGAACGATGATGCCGTTTTCGGATGGTGGATTAGTGGCGAACGGGTGAGTAACACGTGGGTAACCTGCCCTCAGCTTTGGGATAAGCCTGGGAAACTGGGTCTAATACCGGATAGGACATATGGCCGCATGGTTGTGTGTTGAAAGTTCCGGCGGCTGGGGATGGGCCCGCGGCCTATCAGCTTGATGGTGGGGTGATGGCCTACCATGGCGATGACGGGTAGCCGGCCTGAGAGGGCGACCGGCCACACTGGGACTGAGACACGGCCCAGACTCCTACGGGAGGCAGCAGTGGGGAATCTTGCGCAATGGGCGAAAGCCTGACGCAGCGACGCCGCGTGAGGGATGACGGCCTTCGGGTTGTAAACCTCTTTCGACAGGGACGAAGCG
>JBOHEL010000116.1:0-11275 GCA_050700995.1 Sciscionella sp.
GCTGGGCTTCTGCATGCTCAGTCGGCCGGGGTGATGTCGAGGTAGTAGCACTCGCCCGGCTCGAAGGAGACTGCCGGGTTGTCGACGGTCATCTCCAGCTTCCCGGTTGGCGTGTACTTGGCGTACCGCTCGTTTTCGGGAGTGCCGTCGTCGAAGACGGCCAGGAACTCGAAGGAGCGGACCGATGCGTCGGGCTGCGGCCCGTGCCTGCGGGTGTTCTCGGTCTGGCAGCGGAACTTCGCGCGTACGGTCGCCATGGTTCAGACCCCCGGGGTGTCAGTGGTCGGCGCGGCGGTGACCGACGACGTGTTCCCAGAGTTCTCGCTCGGCGCGCTCGACGGCGTCGAGGAAACGTGCGCCGCGGCCGCCTGCGTAGGGTCCACCGGCACGGCCGGGACGGTCGGCGCCGTCGTGCCGGTCAGGTGCTCGTCGATCTTCCCGAGCACGTTCTCGTACTCGCTCAGCACCGCGTCACTGATCGAACGCACGTGCTCCAGAGCCTTCTGCTCCAGTGCCGGCAGCGCGATACGCAACCGGTCCGCCTGACCGTGCACGTACGCCTTCAGGTCCTGAAGGGTCGCCACGGCGGCCGGCTCCAGGTCCTTCGCGAGCGTGCCCGCCGCGGACATGATCGCCTCGTCGATGATGCTTGTCATGATCCTCCTGCCGTCAGTTGGCTTCGAAGTCGACTCATCGTACAGACGTTCGACCAGCGGGCCGATAGCGCGGCACCGACCGGCTCCGGAACTTGCGGCGCGCGAGCGCCCGCTCACCCTCGGCCTGAACGCTCTTCGGCATCTCCCCGGCCTGCCCGTCACGCAGGATCCGCTGCACCGCCCGCAACCGGGCCGCGTTGCTCTCCGACGGCAGCGACCAGCCCTTAAGCACCGAACGCAACGCCTCATGCTTCAACCTGGTCGGCCACGAATAGAAACCGCCCACCAGCGCGCCGTTCCACACCTGCACCATGCACCGGCAGTGCGGGTGACGCGGCGGCCGCAGTAGTGGCATCCCGGGCGGCCAGACCGGCGGCGGCGGCCGCGTGTCGAAGGTCGCGAATTCGTCGAAGGCCTCGCCCTGGTTCGGGTCGATCACGTCACCGGACAGGGCGAGACAGACCACGCACGCATCGCGCTCGGCGACCCACACCAGTTTCTGGCCGAGCCGGGTGGCCAGCCGCACCGGAACCGTGTTGGCCGCGGTGTTGACCGCGAACTCGGCGCCCGTAGCCACACTGCCCACGGCAAGATCCGCCAAGTGCAGGGCACTGAACACATCCATCGGCGAGGCCGCCAACCGCAGCGCACTACCGGCACGCCGGATCTGGATCAACGCATTACGCTCCGCGGACACCACGGCCGCGCGCACCTGCCGATCCACCACGGGCCGCGCCGCAACAGGGACGAACGGATTCGCCGGGCCGAGCGTGAACACCTCGGCCAGGTCAACCGCCCGCTGTGTCGAAGGCACGACCGCTTGCAGCAGCCGGCCCGGGGTGAGCAGCGGCTCGACGTACGCTTCAAGTTCGCCGGCGAGCCGTACCGCCGCACGCCGCTCATCCGCGGCGGTGCGCGCGAGCAGCAGAGCGCCTGTGGCTTGGCGGCGCAGCATCGCCAATGTCGCGATCAGGGGCAGTGACGCTGCCGCGACCGCGGCCTGTTCGATCGCGAGCAGCTGCTGCGCGTACCGGTCCGTGCGTTCGCGTTGATCGCTGGCCGGGTCGGCCATCAGGTCCCGTCGATCCGGCGCGCGATCAGTTGCAGGTCGTTCGGGATGCCGTACGAGGGCAGTTTGCGCACCGTGGTGACCCGGTACTGTTCGCCGGTCTGCCGGTCCGTGACGACGTCCTGGTCCTTCATCTCAAGCCACGAATCCACGACGATCTCATACGCCGAGGCCTGCACCGGGCGCCCCGACGCAGGCGGCAGAGCGACCTCGGTCTGGTAGGCGATGATCGCCGGGACACCGTCATACACACGGGTGAACGCGTCCACCTCGTCGCCGAACCCGTCCAGGACACTGCCACGGTCGACATCGATCGTGGTCGTCGGGGGCATCAGCATGCGGTCACCAGTTGACCATCGGGGCGACCGGCAGCACACCGGCCAGCCGTAGTTCCTCCAAGGCGCGCGGCGCGACCGGCAGCATCGCCAACCCTGCGGTGCCCGACGCCCGCGTGAACGTGAGCGAACCGACCTTCACGTTCGCGAGCCGCTGTTTCGCCCCGGTGCGGTCGTCGAGCTCCCGCATAAACGTCACCTGCTCACAGGTCGCGTTCTTGAACGTGTCCAGCAGGTTCGCGTCCAAGGGATAGCCCTGCGGGTCCGTCGGGTAGACGGCGGCGATCGCGGCCCGGTCGATCGCCCGGGACGCGTCACGCAGCAGCACCCCGACCGTAGCCGCCGGGGTGTAGTTGTCGAGGGTGTACGCCTGATATTCGGTGACGGTGGCGTACAGCCGGATCATGGCCTACTCCTTCCGGCGGGTGCCGCGTCGCGGCCGCGGTGTGGTGGTGTCGCCGGCCGGTTCCGCAGCCATCGGCCTGTCCAGCGACACCACGTCTTCGCTGCCGCCCGCCGGCACATCACCGAACGGCGTGAACTCCTCGTCATCGCCGCCGGGGAACGACAGGCCGTCCGAGACCATCCCATCGGGGGTGAACTCGGGTTCGACACCGTCGACCATGCCCACCGCCAGGCGCGGTTCGCGTTCCCGCGGCTCCGGCACCACGACCGCCGGCCTCGCCGCCATGTACGGCGAGTCGTCCAGGTACGGCGTCAGGTCGACGTCCTCGCCGGCCATCAGCCGCTCGCGGGCGGCCTCCAGTGCGGCCAGCTTGCGCTCGCGCGCCAACTCCCGCTCCTTCGCCAGGATCTCGTCGACCACCTGCGGGTCGATCTGAACCGTGTTGATCTGGCTCGGAGCCGGAGCCTGCACCGGCACCAGCACCCGCCTGCGGATCTGGAGCGCGATCTCCACCAGCGGATGCTTGCGCTTCTGTTGGGCCTTCAGGTGCGGCGGCAGGTTCAGGAACGCGAACGCACCCTCCAGGAACGCCTTGTCGTACCCGTGGACGGCGCCCCCTTCCAGATGCTGGTAGTACACGATCTGCACCTTCGGCTGATTGCCGGGGCGCGTGCGTGTCGCTGCTGCCATTGCCGGGGTCCTTTCGGGCTTAGCCGCGGGGGCCGAGCGGGGCGTACGGCTGCACGAACCCGTACAGGGTCGTGACACCGAGCGTCCCGGAGAAGTTGATCAGGATGCTGCCGTCGGGCTGCATGAACCGGCCCGAGGTGAAACCGAACACCGGGTAGGTGCCGACCGCGTTGATGTTCAGCGTCACGTCCCCGGCGTTCGCCAGGGGGAACGGCGGCGCGCTGTTGGGGACGTCCGTTGTGGCGATCGTGGCCTTGATGATCGCCTTGAAGCTGGTCCCCGCGGTCGTGGTGTTGAGGTACAGGAACAGCTTCTCCGGCAGGAAACCGGACTGCCCATAGGACGCCGCGGTGGTGAAGAACGACGGCAGGATGCTGATGCCGTTGGTCACGTCGGTGGAGGTGATGGTGTACGCGGTCGGCATCGTGGTGACGCCGTTCGGCACGGTGACTGAGAACGCGGCTGCGCTGATCGCCATGGTGTCGCCTCCTTAGATTCCGGCCGGGCGCTTGACGTAGGCGATGGCAATCGCCTCCGGGCGCGTGAGCTTGCCGCCGTACACGTTCAGGCCGCGGATCAGGTCCGCGAAGTCGGCCTGCGAGCGCAGCGCCTCGTTCTCCGCGATCTGGTCCGCGAACGTGATCGCGCTGTTGTGGCCGGCCTGGATCGCGTACACGCCGGTGCCGGGGCCGCCTGCGACGGTCTGGACGACGTTGTTCGACTTCATGATCGTGAAGCCGCCGAGTTCACCGACCGCGCGCGTGGCCATCACCTCGCCCGCGGTGCCGTTGTTGCCCGGGAACTGCACGAACGCCTGCGTCTGCGCGGCCATCGCCGCACCGAACGGCGGCAGGATGCAGTACCGGCCCTGGTCCGGGACGTTGAGCTGGTCGAGCAGCACGCCGAGCGGCAGCAGGACCGAGAGGTAGAAGTCCGCCGGTGTGGTCGGGGTGTACAGCGCCGGCGTCAGGGGCGCCGCGCTGGAGCCGAGGACGTTGGCGGGGTCGACGCCGGTGTACAGGGATGCGATGAACTGGTCCTGGACGTCCGCGATGCGGTAGGCGGCGCGGCCCTCGAAGTAGCCTTGCAGGTCGCCGACCTGCTGGCGCCGGTCAACGTCGTTCATCTGCGCGGACCACGACTTGGCCTGGTCGATGACGAACGACTGCCCGGCGTCCTGCAGCTGCTGGTAGTTCAGCGTCGAGCCGGGGGTGTAGGTGGCGATGGTGGGGTCGGCCAGGGACGTGATGTGGACGGTGTCGCCGAACCGGGAGACTTCGTCCTCGTAGTCCCGGTTGATGACCATGTCGGAGCCGAAGACGAGCTGCTTGCGGTACGCCTCAAGCAGGACCTTGGACCAGAATTCGGCCTTGTAGTGCAGGACGGTCATTGCCGTGTGCCTTCCGGGTCACGGGTTGACAGGGGATTGACCTTTTCGGTCGATCCGCTGTCGTCCCTTTCCGGGGCGGCAAGCGGCAAAGAGTGACGCAGGATGCTGCGGTGTTACTGGTTCGGTGACGCGAAGTACTCGGCGAGTAGGCCCTGTTTCGAGGCCTTGGACAGTTCCGCGCCGCTCATGCGGGCCACGTCCGCGGCGCCGAGCTGGCGTGCGCCGCCGGGCGACGCGTTGAACGATCCGGCGGTGGAGGCCTGCCGTGGTGGCACTGGCGCCGGGGCCTGTGGTGCGGCGGTGGCGTAGCGCGGGTTCGCGTCGACCGCCGCCTTGATCGCCGCCTCGATGCCGGCCCGGTCGGTCGGGTCGATGCCCGCGATCTGCGCGGCGAACGAACGCGAGTCCAGCAGTGCGCCGGCGTCCGCACCGCTTTGCGCGGCGGCGAGCAGTACCGCGTTCTCCCGGGCGAGCTGTGCGGCTTGCGTCCGGGAGGTGGCCAGCTCGCTGGCGATCTTCTCCGGGTCCGGTTTCTCCTGGGGCAGCCCGAGCGCTTCCGCGATCTTCGCGAACTTGGCGTCGCGCTCTGCGGCGGCCTGCTCGGCCTGCTGATTGCCTCGTGCCCGGGTCTCCCACTCGCGCGCGTGGCCCTTCCACGACTCGATGTCGGCCTGCGCCTTTTCGGCGATGGCCTTCCAGTCGGGTTCGGCCGTCGGCGGCGGCGGTGCTGGCACCGGGGCGGGCGCTGGGGCGCTGCCCGGTGTCGCCGGCGCGGTGGGCTGCTCGGTCAACGTGTTTCTCCCTTTGCGGGGTGGCGGGCGGTCTCCTTTTCGGTGATCACCTAGGCCGGATTATCGCACACGCGTTCGAGGGACGTTAGTACATCGGTGCCTGCTCCAGCCCGGGTGTCGGATAGGCGGCCTGCCACGGCGGCGCGGAGAGCACCTGCCCGGATTCGAGGTCCGGGCCGGGCACGCTGGTGACGTTGGAGCCGACCGCGCCCGAATAGTCGAACGGCCCTGGATGGCCCGGCACGGCCGAGGGCACGTGCTTGCCGTTGGGGGGCTGCCCGTTGTGCACCATCGGGGTCGGCTTCGGCCGCGGCTTCGCCTTCCCGCTGTTCTTACCGCTCATGCGGAGATCTCCTGTTCAGGGTTGGTGCCACTCGACGAGTCGGAGGTGACGCGCACATCACCGGTGATCTCGTCGATCTCCTGGCCGATCGTGGCCTGCGAGCCCTGCGGCTCTTGGAGCATGACGCGGGCGCGGCCCAGGATGTCGAACGCCGCCTCGTCGCGGATCCGCTCCAGCTCCTCGATGACCTGCTCGTCAGTCCAGTCCGGGTGCAACATTTTGATCAGCGTCTGCTTCGACGCGGCCTGCGCGTGCGCCAGGGCGACCGCGGTCTTCGACAGTTCGTCGAGCGAGGGCAGGACGGCGTCGGGAAACACGATCACCGGGCGCACCGGGGTGATGGGCCGCTTGTACACGGTCTTGTCGATCCACATCAGGCTGTACAGGGCGTCGCCGAGCGCGGGGCGCCAGTAGTTCAGTTTCTTCGCCCGGGTCAGCAGGGTGCGCCGCTCACGGTTCTCGATCTCGGTCGCGGTCACGGCCGTGGTCGGGGCGTCGCCGAAGGTCTGCGGGCTGTAGCCGGCGGAGCGTAGGGCGGCGTTGGTGGTTTCGGTCATCGACTGCTGGTGTTCCTGCCAGCGGATGACGAACTGGTTCGGGGTGATCATCGCTTTGTCGGCTTCACCGGCGAGCATGTTGAGCGGGGTGAAGATCTCGCGGTCGATGTCCGCGATCGCGCCGCGCCCGGGGCCCAGGTCGTCCAGGTAGGACGGGGGCACGATCAGCCGCGACTTGGCCAAACGGATATCGCGGATCCACGACGAGTAGGTTTCGTCGAGCGCGTCCATCATCGGTTCAATGCCGGCGTAGTCGGAGCGGCCCAGCGGTGCGGCGTGGGCGATGTGCCGCCAGAACCGGTTCGGGCGCATGTTGGGCACGTAGGCGACGGTGGAGGCGTCTTTCGGCAGGTCCGGGAGGCTGATGCGGCCGTCGGCGTTCAGTTCGGTGTAGGTCGGGGCGAGGTCGGGGTAGCCGGAGATGTCCGCGCGTTGGCCCAGGCAGAGTTGGTCGCCGATGTACACGCCGTGCTCGATCGTGTTCTGTGTGAGGTTGTGCTCTTCGAGGTGGCGGTGGACCTTGTCGCCGTCGTCGTCGATGACACGCCAGAAGATCACCGAAATGAGTTTCCCGTTGCGGAACGTCGGCACGGCGGCGTCGGCGTGGACGAGGTCGATCCACGGCTTGTCGGAGATGTCGGTGTCCCACGCGGTGCGCAGGTAGATCCCGCCGAGACCGGAGCACAGTTCGCCGGCTTCGAGGAACGTGGCGTGCAGGTCGTCGTCGAACCGTTCTTCGCACCAGGCCTGCGCGGAGCTGGCGTCGTCGACGCCGGTGTCCGGGGGGTCGAAGCGGGGTCGTTTGGCGAACAGTAGGTCTGCGCTCATGGAGGAGATGTCGCCGGCGAGCGGGACGTGGATCTTGCTGCGTTTCTCGCCGGCTGACGGGCTGGTGCCCCAGAAGGTGCGGTCGACGGAGCCGAGCAGTCCGCCCCTGTACTGGCCCGGTTTCGGGATCCTGACGGAGCGTTCGCCGGTGGTGCGGAAGAACGCGCGGCCGGTCTGGGAGTTGGCGCCGAGGTTCAGGTACGCCCACGCGAGTTCGGAGGATTTGCCGGAGAACCAGGCGGACCATAGGCGCTGGTCGTGGGCGACGGGGTCCCAGATGCCGGGGGGCCAGGTGTAGGAGGCGTCTTGGATGGTGGGTAGCGCCACGGCGGGGTCATCCTTTTCGGCGGCCGGAACAGGGGGTGCCTTTCCGGCGGCCGGCGACGTCCTTTCCGGGCGTGGCGCGGGTGGTGCTGGTCCGATCGGCCCGTGGTCCCTCGAACACGGACCGATCGGCACGCCGCTCCGGGGGAAGCTGCCCATTCGGCGTGAGCCCGGATGCTTCCAGCTCCCGGGACGTCTGCGATCAGGCTACTCGCACGTGTGTGCGAACGTCAGCGTCCGACGTGGACCCAGAAGCCCCAGATGCGGCGCTTGGACGCGAAGGACAGGCCGCGTACGTAGAGCCACTTGCGCCAGCCGGTGCGGGGAGCACGGGCGGCGTAGGTGCGGCCGATCCAGTGGCCCTGCCACGGCGCCGTGCGCGGACCGGACCAGGTGACGAACCAGCGCCGCTTCACCGCCACAATCCCCACCCGAAGTGCCCAATCAGCCACACCACGGTGACGATGAACGCCGAGGTGAACAGTAAGTGTGCGGCGTTCCACTGCCACACGCCTTGGCCGGGCACGAGTTGTTCCATGCGCCAGATGGCGGCGGACAGGGTGCGTTCAGAGTGGCCGGTGGCGAGCGCGATCGTCTCGGGGACGATGAACGCGGTGAAGGAGAGCGCGAACCAGATCAGCCAGTAACGAGCCATGATCAGCCCTCCGTCTGGCCGCTGACGGGCGGGATCTCGATCGGCTTGTGAAGCTCGATCGTCCACTCCATCGCGGCCGGGCTGCGGTGCGCGTCCAGCCGCCACAGCACCGAGCGCGCCAGCCTCGCGCGCATCGCGTGCGCCTCCTGCACGGTGATGGTGGCCTTCCCACCGAGCCGGTCGACAAGGATGGCGAGGATGACCGCTTCGGCCTCGGTGGTGTCGCGCTCCAGGACCGGCAGCGGCATCGGTACTTCGTCGCCGTGCCATCTCTCGCCGTCGGGGGAGGCGTGCGGCGGTAGGTGGTGGGGTGGCCGGATGCAGCGCTGGTCGGGTGCGTCGGGCCGGGCTGCGGCGCAGCGCGGGAGCTTGTCGGCCACGGTCAGCCTCCGTGCCCGTTGAGCGGTCCGAGGCCGCCGGGCGGGAGCTGGCCGGGCAGCAGCAGACCGCCGGCCTGTTGCGCGGCGAACTGCACGGCGGTCACGATCCGGTGCCGTCCGTCCGCGTCGCACACCGCGAGCCCGTTGATCACGGTGCGGGCGGGGTGGATCTGTAGCGGGATCTCGCCCATGGCTTCACGGTTGCGCGCGTCCTGGATACAGCCCGCGCACCACAGCGCGGTGACCGGCTGCTCGGCCTGTCCCGTGGTCGGCTCGTCCTCGTCCGTGACCGAGTTGGCCATGGCGTTGACGAAGCCGCGGATCTGGTCGATCGAGGCGACGAGCGTCGTGTACGGTTCCGCGCCCTCGGCCGCGCCGGTGACGGCGTTGCCGAGCTGGGTCGAGATCGCGGCCAGCGCCTGGCGCATCTCGTCGATGCTGGTCACAGTGCGTCGACCTCCTGCTCGCCGACCTGTTCGCCGCGGGCTGCCTCGGAGACCAGTTCCTCGCGGATGGTCAGGACGCTGCCGTTCGCGTCGTCGAAGATCAGCCATGGTCCGTCGAGTTCGTAGCCCCACGCGGTGGCGGTTCGGGTCGTGCCGTCCTTGAGCGTGAGGGTGTAGGTGTAGATCGGGATGCGTTCGGTCTGCTCATCGGCCTGTGGTGGCATGGCGGCTCGCTCACGTGTTCGACTGGCTGTGTCGGCGGCCAGCCTACGCGCCGTGCGGGGGTACGAGCAGTCGGCTACGCCAGTCGTTGCGCGTGGTGTGGATTCCGTACCGCACCGAGTCCGGGGCGTGGTCGTTGACCTTCAACGGCTTGTCCTCGCCCTTGGCCTGCGCTTTGTCGTCCCACGCGTAGCCCTGCATCTCCTCGATCGTCGCGGTACAGGCGGCAGAGATCGCGAGCTGATCGGTGGACAGCAGCGAGGAGACGTTGCGGATGCCGTCCAAGACGGCGTTGTCGGCCGGCCAGGAGGGGACGCCGTCGCGGTGCAGCTGCACCCGGAAGCTCGTCGCGCTCGGGTCGATGACGTGGTAGCGCGGCACCACGCCGAAGCCGTCCGTTTGCGGGATCGGGACCTTGGTGGCCAGCCAGGCGCGGTAGGCGGCGGAGTATTCCGAGTCGGTCATCTGGCGCAGGGCCTTGCGTGCGTCGTGCCGCCATTCGGAGACGACGTAGAGCCGGCGGTCCACGCCGAGTCCGATGGCGACGGCGTGGAAGGGGTTCGTGGTGCCGTAGTCGACGCCGGTTGAGAGCCAGGTTTGGATCGCGGGGATGCGTGCGGGGTCCAGGACGTGGCGGGCGCGGTCGAACATGTCGTATACGGCGCCTTCGGCGAGTACCCAGCGGCCGAGGATGAATCGCTGGTACCAGAGTCCTGTGTATTGGCGTTTGAGGTAGGCGACGAACGCGGGGTCTAGGAACGGGTTGTCGTCGATCTCGAAATGAAACACCCTGATATCAGGGTCGGTCTTGTTGATCCAGTCGGTCAACAGCCAGTGATTCGGCGAGTCGGGGTTGGTGGTGACGAACAGGCGCGCCCCGCGCACCGACATGCGGGCGACCAGCTGCTGAAAGGTGACCTGCGGCAGGATGCTGCCCTCATCGACCAGCGCGCCGGCTACGGTCATGCCGCGTACTTTCGCCTCGGATTGGACGTCGTTCGCGCCGAGGATGTGCACTTGGCGGCCGAGGATGGTGGCGGTGTTGGCGCCGTCCGTGTAGGCGACGGTGCGCGCCAGCGGCCCGAAGATCGAGGGTTCCTTGAGCACGTTGATGACGTTGCGGGTGATCGTTTCCTTGGTGCGGCCCATCATCACCAGTTCGCCCGTGGTCGGGGCGTTGCGCACGTGGTTGAACCAGCAGAAGTCGGCACCCACGGATTTGCCGGAGCGTACGGCGCCGTGCCAAATGTTGATGCGTCGGTCGGCCTGGTGAATGGATCGGACCTGCTTGTCCGACAGCGTCGGGGCGCCGCTCACGCGTCATCGGCGCCGAGCTCGTTGGCGCGCCGGGCGACGGCGTCCATGAACCCGTCCAGGACGCTACGCGCCTCATCCAGGCCACCATCGGAGTCGTGGTCGACCAGGCGCAGGTGAGCGCTCGTCGCGGTCGACACAGCCTGCATCAGGGCCCGTTTCGACTCCACCGGCGGCTCCTGCACCGGATGCTCGTTGTACACGTTGTCCTTGCCGCCGAACGCGAAGACCTTGGTCGGCTCCCACATCTGCTCACGCAGCCGCTCAGCATCACCGAGCAGCCCCTGTGCGAGTAGGGCGCGCCGCTCGGCCATGTCCACGACATGCGCCCTGACAGCGGCCACCGTGGCGGAACGCTCGAACGCACCGGCCGGGGCGTACTTGGTCACCGCGCCGGGGGAGACACGCAGCCGGCGGGCGATCTCGTTGCGCGCCACACCGCCCTCGGCAAGGCGCCTGACCTCGGCAATCGTCTCGTCGGAGAGCTGGCCCATGTGCCCATCCTTCCGTGCGCGTGCGCGGTGCTGGCCGCGACTGGTCAACGCGTGTTCGAACACTTGATCGAAGTGTAGGGCTCGGGTGGGGGCAGCAGAACGCCCCGCGCTCGGGTGAGGGCGGGGCGTTGGGGCGATTATCGGGTCTTACTGTCCGGTTTGGCGATGTGGGTTAGGGACCGCCACAGGTGGTCGATCTCGTCGGTCTCGGCGCTGGCGATGTCTGTCTGTGGTCGAGGTGGCGCGACGGGGCCGCAGCGTCTTCAGCTCGGCGAAGATGACCCGGCCCTGGCGACGATGGACGAGGACCAGGTCAGGGAACCCGGGTTCGCTGCCGCGGCTGAACCGGGTGTGATAGGTCAGCCAGCCCGTGAG
>JBOHEL010000117.1:0-11228 GCA_050700995.1 Sciscionella sp.
CCGAATACGATCAACTTCCCACCCCGGTGAAAACGCAAGGCCATCGCGTGACAGGCCCTCGCCACCAACTCGGCATCAGCAGCCAGGCCCTGCAGCGGCGCTACCCGGCGCTCGAAGAGAGCGTCGATGAGGTCGCGGCTGTCGAGTGCCGCCGCCATGGCGGATCACTTCCTCACGATCGCGGCTTTCGGCGGAGAAGGACGGACCGGTCTTCACGCTACGACCGTGTGACTGAGCGCACAAGTCGGCACGGCAGATCGTCACCGGATCGGTTGGATTTCCGCATGCCGCGACCCGCCGCTGCCCTTGCCTGTGGTCGCGGATGTGGCGTATCACGGTTCTCCTAGGGTCGCTCGCGTCGGACGGCCCGAGCGGAAGGGGCCCGACGATGCCGGAGGGCGGCAACGGTACGACGCCAAGGACGGCGACCGTAGGCATCATCACCAACCCGCATTCCGGCAGGGATATCCGCAGGCTGGTGGCCAGCGCCTCGGTGTTCGGGAATGCCGAGAAGGTCAACATGGTGCGGCGGGTGCTCTCCGCGCTGGCAGTCGCCGGTGTCGGCAGGGCGCTGCTGTCGGTCGACCTCGGCGGCATCTCGGCAGGGTTGCTGCGAGCCGCGAGCAGCAGGGTCGCGGGCAGGGACGTGCCATGGCCGACGCTGGAATTCCTCGATGGTGACACCCCTACCCAGACGGCCGCTGACACCACCGCTGCGGTGCGCCGCATGCTCGCGCAGGGGGCCGATGTCATCGTGTGTCTCGGCGGCGACGGTACGGCTCGGGTCGCGGCGTCGGCCTGCGGTGAGGTGCCGCTGCTCCCACTGTCGACCGGAACCAACAACGCGTTCCCGCAGATGCGGGAGGCAACCGTCGCCGGGCTCGCCGCCGGGCTGGTCGCCACCGGTGCGGTCCCGGAAGGCAGCGCGACCCGGCGGGCGTCGGCACTGGAGGTCACTGCCCGCGGCAGGCATGAGAACGCGCTCGTCGATGTATGCGTGAGCGTCGCGGGGGACGTCGGCTCGCGCGCGCTGTGGCACCCCGCCGAGCTTCGCGAGCTGTACTGCACGTTCGCCGAATCCGACGGCATCGGGCTTTCCTCGATCCCCGGCCTACTCAGGCCCAGCCCGCGCGACGAGCCGCAGGGCGTGGAGTTGTTGCTGTGCCCGCCGGAGCGGGCCGCGATGTCGGTGTACGCGCCGGTGGCACCTGGGCTCGTGTGCGAGGTCGGTGTCGCGTCGATAGGCACCATGGAAGTCGGCGCGACCCGCACCGTTGGCACCCCGGCAGGCGTAGTGGCCGTCGACGGTGAGCGTGAGATCGAGTTCGGCTGCGCCGACACCGTGACCGTCACGCTCTCCGACCGTGGCCCACGCGTCATCGACATCGGTGCGACGTTGCGGATGGCGGCCGAGCGCGGATTGCTCGCCCACCACCGCGACGCCTTCGTCTCACAATGAGTTGTCCGCATCAGCGCAAGGGAGTGAGATCATGACAGACACACTCGCAGCCACACCCAGTTCCGGGCTCGATGCGCGGTCACTGCTGCAGGCCTACCGCACGATGCGCACGATCAGGTCCTTCGAGGAGAGGGTGCACGAGGAGTTCGCCACCGGTGACATCCCCGGGTTCGTACACCTGTACGCGGGCGAGGAGGCCTCGGCCACCGGCGTGTGCATGCACCTGACGGACCGTGACTCGATCGGCAGCACGCACCGAGGTCACGGTCACTGCATCGCCAAGGGTGTCGACGTGAAGCAGATGATGGCCGAGATCTTCGGCAGACAGACCGGCTCCTGTCACGGCAAGGGCGGATCGATGCACATCGCCGACCTGTCCAAGGGCATGCTCGGCGCGAACGGCATCGTCGGCGGTGGCCCTCCGCTGATCTGCGGGGCCGCGCTGGCCGCTAAGCAACAGCGCACCGGAGGCGTGGGCATCGCGTTCTTCGGTGACGGCGCGAGCAACCAGGGCACCACCCTCGAAGCGATGAACCTGGCGTCGGTATGGCAGCTTCCCGCAGTCTTCGTGGCGGAGAACAACGGGTTCGGTGAGGCGACGTCGAGCAGTTGGGCGGTGGCCGCCGACAACATCGCGGACCGCGCGGGCGGCTTCGGGATGCCGGGAGTCATCGTGGACGGTTTCGACTTCTTCGCGGTGCACGAGGTCGCGGGCGAGGCAGTCGCCAGGGCGCGCGACGGCGGCGGCCCGACCCTGATCGAGGTCAAGTTCACCCGCTATTACGGCCACTTCGAAGGCGACCAGCAGACCTACCGCACTGACGAGGTGGCGCGGGCACGAAAGGACACCGACTGCCTGAAGCGCTTCCACGCCAGGGTCACCGAAACCGGCAGGCTGTCCGGCGAGCAACTCGACAGTGTGGACCGGGAGGTCATGGAACTTGTCGACGAAGCGGTCGCCGAGGCAAGGTCGGCACCCAAACCGACCGAGGCAGATCTGGAAACCGACGTATACGTGAGCTACTGAGCACGAGGAGACCCGATCATGGCTAGAACGATCAGCTACCGCGAGGCGATCAACGAGGCACTGGCCTCGGAGATGGAGCGCGACGAGCGCGTCATCGTGATGGGCGAGGACAATGCGGGTGGGCAGGGCGGTTCCGGAGAGGACGACGCCTGGGGTGGCGTGCTCGGTGTCACCAAGGGCCTGTACCACCGGTTCCCTGGCCGGGTGCTTGACACCCCGATTACCGAGTCGGGATTCGTCGGCGCCGCGGTGGGTGCCGCGACCAGGGGGCTACGGCCGGTCGCCGAGCTGATGTTCATCGATTTCATGGGTGTCTGTTTCGACCAGATCTTCAACCAGGCCGCCAAATTCCGTTACATGTTCGGCGGCAAGGCGGTCACCCCGGTGGTGATCCGCACGATGTACGGAGCTGGGCTGCGCGCGGCCGCCCAGCATTCCCAGTGCCTCTACCCGCTGTTCACCCACATTCCCGGGTTGAAAGTTGTGGTGCCTTCCTCGCCGTACGAGGCGAAGGGGCTGCTGATCCAGTCGATCAGGGATGACGATCCGGTGATCTTCTGCGAGCACAAGGCGATGTATGACACCAGCGGCGAGGTTCCCGAGGAGAGTTACACGATCCCCTTCGGCGAGGCTGATATCGCACGCGACGGCGAGGATGTCACGGTCGTGGCGATAGGACGAATGGTGTCAACCGCACTGGAAGCCGCCGGGGAGCTCGCCGGTGCCGGGGTCTCGTGCGAGGTGATCGACCCGCGCACGACCAGCCCGCTTGACGCCGAGAGCATCATCGAGAGCGTCGAGAAGACCGGCAGGCTGGTCGTTGTCGATGAGGCCACGCCGCGCTGCAACCTGGCGACCGACATCTCCGCGCTGGTGGCGCAGCGGGCGTTCGGTTCGCTGCGGGCACCGATCGAAATGGTGACCGCTCCCCACACCCCGGTGCCTTTCTCCGACGCGCTGGAGGATCTCTACATCCCGAACGCACAGAGGGTCATGGCCGCGGTGAAGACCGTGGCCGATTGGCGGAAATGACGCCGATCGGCGCGAGCCATACCACGACGGCGAGATCATCATCGACAACACGGGCAGACAGCACGATCCCAACGGCGGAGGCGGAACGATGACAGACGAGCGCATCCAACGGGTAGTCATGCCCAAATGGGGCCTTTCGATGAAGACCGGGAAGATCATCGAGTGGGTATTCTCGGTGGGCGACACGGTCACCAAGGGCGACGAACTGGTTGAGATAGACACCGACAAGATCAACGGTGCCTTGGAGTCCACCTGGGAAGGCGTACTTCGGGCCGTCGTCGCAGCGGCTGGCAGCGAGGCCCCGGTAGGGGCGACCATCGCCGTCGTCGCACCTGCCGACGTGCCGGACAGCGACATCGACGCGGTGGTAGCGCAGGCACGTGAGCAGTTGGCCGCCGGTGTGTTCGAGGAGCCAAGCGGCGCCGAAACCGGAAGCGTGGAAGTGGACGGGCGTCAGATCGCTTACGCCAGCATGGGTGAAGGCGAGGATGTGATCGTCCTGGTGCACGGGTACGGCGGCGACAAGAACTCCTGGCTGTTCGTGCAGGAACCGCTCGCGGCGGCACACATGGTGCACGCGATCGACCTGCCGGGGCACGGCGAGTCGAGCAAGGACGTCGGTGACGGCAGCCTGGAGACGCTGGCAGGCGCCGTGCTCGGCTTCCTTGCGGCGAAGGGCATCGACCACGCTCATCTGGTCGGGCACTCACTCGGCGCCGCGGTGATCACGGTGGCGGCAACCGCAGCACCGCAACAGGTGCGATCGCTGACGCTGGTGGCCCCTGCCGGGTTCGGTGACCGGATCGACGCCGAGTATCTGCGCGGTTTCGCCGCCGCGGGGTCCCGCCGCGAACTCATGCCGCACCTCGGCAAGCTGTTCGCCGATCCGGGGCAGGTGACCCGCCAACTCGCCGATGACCTGATGAAGTACAAGCGCCTCGACGGAGTTCCCGACGCGCTCACCACGCTGCTCGGCACGCTGCTCGACGGGGACGCCCCCGGCATCGATATGAGACCGCTGCTTGCGAAGGTACCGGTGCCGATCACGGTGGTGTGGGGGGCCCAGGACCAGGTGATACCTCCGGAGGACACGGTCGGCGGCAGCAGCGTCCGGCAGGTCGACGGCGCTGGGCATATGGTGCATATGGAAGCCGCGTCAGCTGTGCGCGACGCGGTAGAACAAGCAGTCACAGAACGGAGTTGACGATGCCAGACCGCAATGCCACCACCGTCTGGAATGGGGACCTGCAATCCGGCTCTGGCACGGTGAACCTGGACTCATCGAGCGCAGGAGAGTTCAACGTGTCCTTCGCGACCAGGTCCTCGCAGGAGCCGAACGGCCAGACCAGCCCGGAAGAGTTGATCGCGGCCGCACACTCGTCCTGCTACAGCATGCAGCTCTCCGCGCTGCTGGCGGCCGCGGGCACACCTCCCGAGCGGATCGAGACGAGCGCGAAGGTGACGCTTCAGCCGAAGGACGGGGGCTTCGCGATAACCGGTATCGCCCTCAACGTCCGCGGCACGGTACCTGGCGCGGACGAGCAAGCATTCACCTCGGCGGCCGAGCAGGCGAAACAGACCTGCCCGGTGTCCGCGGCGCTGACCGGCACCACGATCACCCTTGATGCCGCGCTGGCATAGCGGCGATCGTCAGCGCGGCCGCGCCAGTTCGCGCAGCACCTTGGGCAGTTCGCCCAGCGGCAGGCTCGCCACCAGCCGCTCGGCGGCCGCGGGCTCGGCCCCCTCGGCGAGCAGCACCTCGATCGCCTGCCGCGCGGGAAGCAGCTCGAACCAGTCGCCCACCAGCCGCTCGGCCGCGGCGGCCGTCAGCGTGCCGTGCAACCGCAACCTGGCCATGCCACCATCGGGGTAGAGGTCGAGCCGCACGTGGGTGACCTCGGCATGTGGCGCCAGCCGGAACCGGTGGCGGGTGTCCGGCTGCAGCCGCGTTCGCGGCAGCAGCGTGAACCATGCGCCGGCGTCGTCGACATCGGAGCTAGTCGCATCGCACCCGAGCAACGCTGCCCACCCTGGTGCGTTACCCCTCAGGTTGCTGGTGTCCAACTCCGCCACCCGCACCACGCCTGCGCCTGCGAGGCGCAGCGTCGTCCAATCGTTGCCGTCATCACGGCGTCGCGCGGTCTCCCAGCCCTCCGCCTGATGCGCCGCCAGCCCCGGGGCGAGCATATTGGCAGGCGAGGAGTAGAACATGTCGCTGCAATCGACGATCGCCGCACCGTTCTGAAGCGCGGCAAGATCGAGTGCGCCGAGATCGCACAACCTCGGGTCGGTAACCGGCCGCCCGTGCACCCGTAACCGCGCCACCCCGCCATCGGGATGCATCGTCAGCCGCACGTGGGTGTAACGCCGGTCCGAGTCGACGTCGAAGAAGTGTTCGGCGTCGCCGGTTACCCGCACTCTCCCGAGGAGGGTCTCCCACGGCGCGTCGATCAGTTCGGTACCGCTCGGGTAGCCCTCGACACCGCACGCCTCAACCGATACGAACGGCGGATAGTTGCCCTTGAAATAGGCGGTGTCGACGAGCACGCCGGAAATCACGCCGGCCAGTCCGAGGCGGATGATCGCCTGATCGTCACCCGGCTCGCGGTGGCGCCTCGTCTCCCAGCCGTCATAGACCTGCCCCTTGGGCCCGAAGTTCTCCGGCAAGAACCTCGGGACGCCGGCATTGATCAGGTTCTCCTTCTCGGCGAACAGTTCGTCGGTCGCCCACATCACCGTGCCGCCGAACCTGCGCGATGCCAGATCGGGCTCGCGTGTCCACTCTGGATTGTTGGTCATGAGCATCCTCTGCTGAGCAATGTGCCCTCCGGTTGGTCTCCGGTGATCTCCCTGCCACGCAACCACGTCGCGCGTACTACGCCTGCCAACGGCCGCCCGTGGTATGCGGTGACCGGGTTGCGATGCGCCAGCGCGCGACGGTCTACCACGAAAGCCTCATCCGGTGCCAGCACACAGAAGTCGGCGTCGCAGCCCACCGCGATCCTGCCCTTGCGCGGCATCCCTGCCAGGTCGGCAGGGGCCCGCGCCATCCACCGCGCCACGTCGGTCAACGCGTAGCCGCGCTGGCGGGCCTGCGTCCACACCGCGGGCAGTCCGAGTTGCAGGCTGGCAACACCGCCCCATGCCTCACCGAAGTCGCCGCTGTCGAACCGCTTCAGCTCCGGCGTGCACGGTGAGTGGTCGCTCACGACACAATCGATGACGCCATCGGCCAGCGCGCGCCAGAGCAACTCGCGGTTGGCGGCATCCCTGATGGGTGGGCAACACTTGAACTCGGTGGCACCGTCGCCGATCTCCTCCGCGCAGAAGCTCAGGTAGTGCGGGCAGGTTTCCGCGGTCACCCGCACCCCGTCACGGCGCGCTGCGGCGAGCATGCCGAGAGCGTCCGCCGACGACAGGTGCAGGATGTGCGCGCGCACACCTGTCCGCGCCGCCAGCTCGATGACCCGCGCGACGGCGAGGTTCTCCGCACCGCTCGGCCGGGAAGCCAGGAAGTCCGCGTAGTGCTCGCCATGCGCGCACGGTGCGTTGGCTATCGCCTCGGAATCCTCGGCATGCACGATCAACAACGTGTCGAGCTCGGCGGCCTTGCGGGCGGCTTCGGCTAACCCGTCGGCGTCAAGCGGGGGAAACTCCGCCACTCCGGAATGCAGCAGGAAACATTTGAAACCGAACACCCCGGCTTCGTGCAAGCGCGGCAACTGCTCGGTGTTGCCCGGGATCGCACCACCCCAGAACCCGACATCGACATATACCTTGCCCTCGGCCGCTTTCCGCTTCACTTCGAGCGCTGCCGCGTCCACAGTGGGCGGCAAGCAGTTCAGCGGCATGTCCACGATCGTCGTCACACCGCCGAGCGCCGCCGCCATGGTCGCGGTGGCGAACCCTTCCCATTCACTGCGGCCGGGATCGTTGACATGCACGTGGGTGTCCACAAGTCCCGGCAACAGCACTACGTCTGAGCCCAGCTCGATCACCCGGGCCGCGTCGAGCGCGGAGTCCCACGGCTCGATCGCGGTGATCCGGCCGCCGTCGACGCCGACGGACCGGGCGACCTCACCCTCGGCGGTGATCACACGGCTGGCACGGAACACCAGATCCATCCTGGTACCTCACCTTCCCGTAATTTTCCGTCATTTCCTGGCACTGACGCTGGCATTCCTCAGAATCTATGAATCGCACGACGGGATTGCCGCCCGCACGGGTGGGCCGGTCAACGAGCGCGTCGCACCGAGGGCAGCGGGATCGCCCTCGTCGCCGGCTAACCAACTCAGCGCGATGCGCTCCCCGAGCGTCCGCAGCAATGCGGGCGCCTCACTGATGCAGCGCTCCACATCCGGCTCGATGTCGGTCAGTGCGTATACCGCCCGCAACCGAGCCGCGGCACGCTGTGGCGGGCTCAGAGTGCACCGGCCCGCGACCGCGACCGCGGGAACACCCGCTTCGTAGGCGGCCTCGGCAACGCCAACCGGCGCCTTGCCGTGCAACGACTGCGAGTCCAGCGAGCCCTCCCCGGTGATCACCAGCCGAGCACCGCGCAAGTGCCGGGACATCCCTACCAGCGCGAGCACCGCGCCGATGCCGGAGCACCGCCGTGCGCCGAGCGCGGCAAGTGCGCCGAACCCGACGCCGCCTGCGGCGCCAGCCCCTACCGACCTGGAGCGGTCCCTGCCGGTGGTCGCGGTCATCAGCCGGGACCACCACCGCAACCCGTCCTCCAGCATCCGCACCTGCTCATGGTTCGCACCCTTCTGCTGCCCGTATACGGCCGCGGCGCCGTGCGTGCCGAGCAGCGGGTTGTCCACATCGGAAGCGAGCATGATCTGGCAATGCCGCAACCTCGGGTCCATGGTGGACAGTTCGAGCCTGCTGGCCGAGGGTAGGGCGCCGCCTCCTTGCGGCAGCACCCTGCCTTCGGCATCGAAGATCTTCGCTCCCAGCGCGGCCAGCATCCCCGCGCCACCGTCGGTGCTGGCACTGCCTCCGACGCCCAACACGATCGTGCGGGCACCGCGATCCAGCGCCGCAGTGACCAGCTCGCCTGCGCCGTAGCTGCTCGCGCGCAACGGTTCCCGCCTGCCACCAGGCAGCCTGGCGAGGCCGCAGCCGTCGGCGAGCTCCACGACCGCGGTGCGCTCCCTGATCGCGATGGCGCTGCGCACCGGCTGCCCGGTCGGTCCTGACACCGTGACCGGGTACCGCCGATAGCCGGCAGCTACCACGGCCTCCAGTGTGCCGTCGCCGCCATCGGCGACTGGGACACAGCGCACCGGCAACTCCGGCCTCACCTGGTAGATCCCCGCCGCTACCGCATCGGCGACGCCTGCCGCGGGCAGCGAACCCTTGAACTTGTCCGGCGCGACCACGACGTGCATCGCCGCCTCCATTTCTGCCGGTCCCGGACCGTGAGTACTTTCATCGGTTATAGGCGACGAAAGTACTCACGGTGTGGGGACGGGTTCGAATTCCTTCATCGCGGCGATGGACACCGGCCCGTTCGCCGGGTTGGCCTCGCGCTCGATGAACACCTCCACCAGTACCGGACGCTGGGTGGACTCGGCTTCCTTGCGCGCCCAGGCGAGCGCGTCGGTGATCTCGCCTGGATCGGTGACCTTGCGCCCCGAGCAGCCATAGGCTTCCATGATCTTCACATTGTCCGAGCCACGCTCGTCATAGTGGATATCGACCTGGTAGTTCATGTCGTACGCCTGCTCACCCATCCGGATCAGGCCAAGGTACTCGTTGTTGAGCATGATCAGCACGAAAGGCAGATTGTACTGCGCGGCGACCGCCAGTTCCTCCACGAGGAACTGGAAGGAGTAGTCGCCGACGACTCCGACCACCTCGGCATTCGGCTCACTGCCTGCCAGTGCCTGCTTCACGCCGATCGCTGCCGGTATCTCCCAGCCGAGCGGGCCCGCCTGCCCGCACACCTGATAGTGACGCGGCTTGTGGACCTGCTGATGCTGACCGGACCAGATCTGGTACAGCCCGATCGCGGTGACGAAGTAGGTGTCAGGGCCGTAGAACTCGTTGATCTCCTTGAACACCCTCGGTGCCTTGACCGGAACGTTGTCGAAGTCCTCGGTACGCCTCAGCGTGCGCTTGAGCTCGGCGATCCTGGCGACCCAGTCGCCCGGCTTACGGGCGGCGCCCCGCTCGCGAGCGAGCGCGAGGATCGCCCGCAGAAAGAGCCTGGTGTCGGAGACGATCCCGAGATCCGGCTCGAACACCTTGCCGATCTGGGTCGGCTCGACATCGACATGAATGAATTTGCGGTCGCCCCGATAGGTCTGCAGGTCGCCGGTGTGCCTGTCACCGAACCGGGCACCCAGTGCGAGCACGAGGTCGGACTCCAAAAACGACGCGTTACCGTAGCGTTGCGAGGTCTGGATTCCGGTCATCCCCGCATACAGCGGGTGGTCCTCGTCGATAGTGCCCTTGCCCATCAACGTGGCCTGCACCGGAATGTGCAGGTACTCGGCGAGCTCGACCAGCTCGGCGTGCGCCTGACCGGTCGTCACCCCGCCACCCGAGAGGAGCAGCGGACGCTCGGCGGCCAGCAGCAGGTCAAGTGCTCGCTCCACCCGCGGCGGATGCGGCGCGGCCACCTGAACCGGCAGTGGTGCGTCGATCGAGGAGTCCCACTCGATCTCCTGTTTCTGCACGTCAAGGGGCAGGTCGATCAGCACGGGCCCTGGCCGACCGGAGCGCGCGATCCGGAAGGCCTCCCGGAAGATCCACGGCGCCTGCGCCGCCTCCTTCACCTGCACCGACCATTTGGTGACCGGTGCTGAGATCGACACGATGTCGACGGCCTGGAAAGCCTCCTGATGCAGCTTGCTGCTCACCGCCTGGCCGGTGATGCACAGGATCGGGACGGAATCGGCCTGCGCGGTGTAGAGGCCGGTGATCATGTTGGTACCCGCGGGGCCGGAGGTGCCGATCGCGACGCCGACGTTGCCGGTGGTGCGCGCCCACCCGTCGGCCATATGGGTAGCCCCCTCCTCGTGCCGCACGGTCAGATGCTCGATACCGCCGAGGACCTCCATCGCCTTGTACAGCGGCAGGATCGCCGCGCCGGGGCAGCCGAAGGCGACATCTATGCCCTCGGACTTGAGGACCTCGACGACAGCCTGCATGACAGGGATCTTGCTCATGGGGTAGAAACCTTTCGGGGAGCGGAGGGCCGGCTCATCTGCTTGCCTGCTGACCGGCCTGCCCTCCGTGACCTGCTTTCTGGTGTGGCCGCTAGCGACCGGAGAGTTGCTCGACGAGCTTCAGCAGCGCGCCGTGGTCGAGGCCGCCGTGGCCCTGCGCGTTGAGCGAGGCCATCAGTTGTGCGACGGCGGCACCGAGTGGGATCACCACACCTGCCTCGCGGGCGGCGGCTGTCACGATGCCGAGGTCCTTGTGGTGCAGCTCGACGCGGAATCCCGGCTGGAACTCGCGTTTGATCATCGAACCAGCCTTGCGGTCGAGGATCCGGTTGCCAGCCAGCCCTCCTGCCAGCACGCGCACCGCGGCCTCGGTGTCGACTCCATGCGCTTCCAGGAACACCAGTGACTCGGCGACCAGTTCGATCGTGCCAGCCACGATCAGCTGGTTCGCTGCTTTCACCGTTTGACCTGCGCCCGCTGGGCCGACGTGGACGACCGTGCCGCCCACCGCGTCAAGTACCGGCCTGTC
>JBOHEL010000118.1:0-11201 GCA_050700995.1 Sciscionella sp.
GTGCCGGCCTGTGGGAACGGTGCGGCATCGCACACCACGCCCGCGTGTGTGGAGAGCGCGTGCGCGGCGTACCCAGCGACAGCCGACGCGGCAGGATCCACCCCCCACAGCAGTGGGGTGCGCTCCAACAGCCGCAACGCCAGCGCTTTCGCGGGGTTGAGAAAGCTTTCCTGGTCGGGATGGCAACGCTCGGCCTCGGCGTCCAAGGCATCGGCGAGCTGATCGGTGTCGGTGTCGAGCAGCCCGAGCGCCCGTGCCAGTACCAGCCCGGCGGCGAGCGCGCGAGCGAAGCCGAAACGCGGCGGTGTCGGCACCCTCGGCGGCAGCAGCAACGCACTGCCTGCCGCCGCGGCCGCTACGGGGCCGTCCTGTGGACCTGTGAGCAGTACCTGCGCGCCGCGCCGACCAGCCAGCACCAGCGACTCCGCCAGCGGTACGTCACCGGGGTCGTCACAGTGCACGAACACGACGTCGAGCGGGCCGACCCAACTCGGCACCACATCTGCACGGACCACGGGCACCGGGCAGGACCGAGGAAGCAGCGCTGCCAGCAGCGCCACCATGCTCGGGCCGATACCCGGGCGCCCCAGCAGTATCAACGCCCTCGGCCGGACACCGGCGAACTCCCCGACGCCGATCTCGGCGGCCGCCTCGGCGGTCGCCCGCACCTGCGCGCCTGCCGCGGCCGCCGCCCGGAGCAGGCCGGCCCGGTCGGCCGCGAGCAGCCGAGAAGGATCGTCGAGCAGGGTCTCGTCGGTCACCTGGCTCACTCGTTCCCGAAACGCTCACCCGAGGCAGTCCTCGCCTCATCGAGCAGTAGCACCGGTATCCCGTCGCGCACCGGGAACACCCTGCCGCACTCGGAGCAGGTCAGCACGTCGGCGTCAGGATCTTCCGGCGTGCCGACATTCAGCGGCGCGTGGTCCTCCGATGGGCACGCGAGAATCGCCAGCAGCTTGGGGTCCAACTCCACGGTCACGTCTTCCTCCTTGACAAGCGGTCTTAGCCGCGAACGATCGCAAGTACTTTCTCGGCCAGCGCGGTGACGTCCTCGTCGGTACGGGCCTCGACGTTCAGCCGCAGCAGCGGTTCGGTATTGGAGGCTCGCAGGTTGAACCACGCGCCGCCTGCCAGCTCGACGGTCAGCCCGTCCAACTCGTCGAGCCTGCCCTCCCCAGCGAAGGCCTCCCGCACCGCGGCCACCCGACCCGACTGATCGTCCACTGTGGAATTGATCTCGCCGGAGGCCGCGTAGCGCCAGTATTCGGCGGTAAGCGCCGACAGCGTCCCCTGCTGCTCGCCGAGCGCCGCGAGCACATGCATCGCCGCCAGCATCCCGGTGTCGGCACGCCAAAAATCGCGGAAGTAATAGTGCGCCGAGTGCTCGCCTCCGAAAATAGCGCCGGTGGTCGCCATCTGCGCCTTGATGAAAGAGTGGCCGACGCGGGTGCGTACCGGCTTCCCGCCATGCTCGGAGACGATCTCCGGGACCGCCTTGGAAGTGATCAGATTGTGGATGATCGCGGAACCGGGATCCTTCGCCAGCTCGCGCACCGCCACCAGCGCGGTGACCGCGCTCGGACTCACCGGCTCGCCGCGCTCATCGATCACGAAGCACCGGTCGGCGTCGCCGTCGAATGCCAGACCGATGTCGGCGCCGTGCTGGCGCACCGCGGCCTGCAGGTCGACAAGGTTCTTGGGGTCGAGCGGGTTGGCCTCGTGGTTGGGAAAGTTGCCGTCCAGCTCGAAATAAAGCGGCACCAGCTCCAACGGCAGGCCCTGGAACACCTGCGGCACGGTGTACCCGCCCATGCCGTTGCCAGCGTCCACGACCACCTTCAGCAGCCGGATCTCGCGTAAATCGACGAGCCCCCGGAGATAGGCAGCGTAGTCACCGAGCAGGTCCCGCTCGGTGACGCTGCCCGCGCGCCGCGCCGTGGCAGGCGCGCCCTGCTCCACCTGCGCCTTAATCGTGGCGAGCCCGGTGTCCTGGCCCACCGGCGCGGCGCCCGCGCGGCACATCTTGATGCCGTTGTACCTGGCAGGATTGTGGCTCGCGGTGAACATCGCACCAGGCAGATCCAGCGAGCCTGACGCGAAGTACAGCATGTCGGTACTGGCCAGCCCGATCGAGATCACATCGAGGCCCTGGCCGGTCACACCTTCGGCGAACGCGGCAGCCAGGCCTGGAGAGGACTCCCGCATATCGTGGCCGACGACCACTGCCTTGCCACCAACGAGGTCGGCGAACGCCGCCCCGATATCACGGACCGTCGCGGCGTCCAGTTGCTCTCCGACCACCCCGCGCACGTCGTACGCCTTGACAATGGCCGACAGATCCCGCGTGCTCTGATGACTGCTCACGCCCGCAGCCTACCGGTGCTCGCCGGGCCACCGGCTACTCGTCGGCAGGGTCGGGCAGCACCCGCAGGTGACCGCGGCGACCGGAACTTCCTACCGGATCGGGTGCCTGCTGAGGAGGTTCCGCGCGACCCGCTTCCCGCACCGCTTCCGCGAGCGCGGTCAGGTCGTCACCGGAGGGAGCGTGATCGAACTCGCCCTCATGGCGGACCACGTCCCAGCCGAGCGGCGCGGTCAGCCGCAACGCGTGCTGCTCACAAAGGTCGTAACTGTGGGGTTCGGAGTAGCTCGCCAGCGGTCCGACCACCGCGGTGGAGTCGGAGTAGGCGTAAGTCAGCGTGGCGACGGCCGGGTTGACACACCCGGTCCTCGAGCACCGTCGAACGCTGCGCACAGGGGGACGATAGCGCTTAGCCACCGACGGTAGGTACGCGACACGCTCCACTGGGCGGGCGCGGCGTGGCAGAGTAGGAGGATGACCAGGGCGCGCAGCACTCGACACCGGCGAAGGCCGACGAGAGACCGGCACGGCCGCGGCCTGCGCGGCCCCCTCTACCCGCCAGGAGTACCTGCGGCTCGCAGCAGGTCAGAGCGGTTTGACGCCCTGGTACTTGAGGCGCTTGAGCCGATCGAGGCCCGCTGGCACGGTGAGCTCACCGACCTCGATGTCGCGGTGGACGAGGTACCAGAGGCCGGCGACGGCGCACACGGCACGGCGGCACTCGACGTCGACGTGGTCACAGACAGGGAGGTGCCGCTCGCCAGGCTCGTTCCTGCCGGTATCGACCGTAGAGGCGTGCCGACCCAGGCGAGGATCGTGCTCTACCGCAGGCCGCTGGAGGCCAGGGCGAAGGACAACGTCGACCTCGCCGACCTGGTGCACGACGTGCTCGTGGAACAGGTGGCGAACTACCTCGGCCTCGACCCCGACGTCATCGACGGCGAGGAGTGACACCCACAGTGGGGTTTGGGGGTCTTGAAGACACCTAAACCCCACCGTCAGCTGCGGCGGGTGGGGATCGCGGTGAGCACGGTGAACAGCAGCGCCGCCGCCTGCAGCAGCAGCAGCACATCTCGCAGCGTGCTGGACTGAAACACCCGCACATCGCTGGCATCCTGCGGGACCACGACACCGACCTGGTGCCCCCATGCCCTGGTGATCGGCGCAGGCCGGTTGTTGATGGTGGCCCGCCACCCTGGCTCGTCCTCCGCCGCGAGCACCAGCATCCTGCCCCTCGACCCCTCGGACACCCGTACCGCCACATCCGGCGGGACCGCGCGCACCGGGGCCACGCCCTGCGCAGCGGGCATTATGGGCGGCTGCGCCCCGGTGACCGCGCGACGGGAGAGCTCCGGTGAGTACAGCGTCACCACACTCGCCGAAGAGCGCAGCCGCACGACCGGCCGCCCGTCCGTGGTCCGAGGAAGCGGAGACACCGCGTCGCCTACCGCCGCCCGCAGCCTCGAGGCCGCCTGCCGATCGGGCAGCACCACGAACACCACGCCGGCCGCTCCGGCCTGTGCCACCGCCTGCTTGGCCGCGTCTGTGCTGGTGCCGCGCAACTGCCGGTCCCACGTGCGCAACCGCACAGTAGTGTCGCCAACCGGTGGCAGGTCGTCGTCGCCGAACTCGGGCATCCGGCCCGCGCTCTGCCGGACCGGCTGCCCGTCATGGGCCATCACCAGCACCGAGCCGCCGGTATCCGCCAGCTCGTTGCGCACGGTGTCCGCCAGCCGCGGCCCCGTCCCGGCACGCAGCGGCCCAGAGCCACCCGCGATCACCTCGCCCGCGGCCAGCCCCAGCAGCGCCAGCACTCCGACGGCGGCAAGCACCGCGACCGGTTTGTGCCCCAGTGCCCGCGACCGAGGTTCACCGCTCCACCCGCAGGCAGCGAGCAGCATCCACAGCAACCCCGCCCCTGCCATCAGCAACGCAGGCCCTGACCAGGCATGTTGCGGTCGCGTCCCCCCTACCGGCACCATCGTCACCATGGCAAGCGCGACCGTCACCCCCGCGCCGAGTATCACCACCCCGAAGCCTGGCAGCATGGCGCGACGCGGCCGCAGCACCACGGCGACCAGCACCGCGACCAACACCAGCGCGCCCACATACGGCCAGGCGCCTGCCCCCTCGGGTGTCAGGGTCGCCAACTCGGCAGCGGACACCGAATGCCCGTCCGGCCGTGCGCCGACACCGAAGAGCACCAGTGCGGGGTGCTGCAACTCGACCGCGGGCCAGGGCAACAGCAAGAGCAGTGGCAGCAACACCATCGCGAACAGCGAGACCACGCGCCTGCGCCCCTCGCCCGGCACGCTCGGCACTAGAACGAAACCCAGCAGCACGATCGCGAGCACCATCAGGTGCGCGAGCGGGGAGAAGGCGCCGAGCAGCGCGAGACCCAGCGCGGTGAGTACGGTCCCGGACAGCCACGACGCCCTGCCGAGCAAGCGGATCGCAGGCACCAGCACACCGGCTACCCCCGCAAGGACCGCGGGCAGTAGCAGGTGCACCACGACCGCGTCGAGCCGCCCCTGCGCAACCGCGGCGGTCGCAGGCGGCAGCAACGCGTATCCGGCTCCGGCCAGCGCCCGCACCCAGCGCGCCACCGGCATCCGCCTGGTCGCGAAGTAGGCGATCAGACCGGCGATCGGTGCGTCACCGAGCAGCAGTACCGTGACCGCTAGCGACGGGCTGCCGAACGGGGTGCCCAAGATCCCGAGTACCGCGAGCGCGGCAGGTGCTGGCGCGGCGGTGCCGCCCGCGACGCCGTGCCAGGTTGCGAGGTACTCCGACCAGATCCCACCCAGCGACGGCAGCGCCAGCAGCCTGCCACCTGTGAGCGCAGGCGCCAGCCTGCCTGAGTTGGCGACCAGCGCGATCGCCGTCAGCAACACCGTGAGAACGACAGGTGGCGCCAGCAGGATCTCCTTGAGAACCCTGCTACGGTCCATCTCCACGAGCATCAGCCCATCGCGCTGGGCGGGTCCGGGAGACGGCCTGCCATCCGGCGGCGGCCGCGCGGGAGGCACCGGCACTACCACCGCACCCGTTGGCCTGCGAAGCCCCCCTGCCCGGCGCGGCGCGCCCGTTCTGCCGAGCGCCCCCGCGGGCAATGCCGCCGGACCTGTGGGCAGCCGAGGACGGCTCGCCGCGCCTTCCGGCGCCACCCAGACAGCATTTCTCGGCTGCTCGGCCGGCAGCCGACCGAGTGCCGCTTCGGCGGCAACCCTGCGCCTGACCAGACTCGCCGCGCTGCCCTGAAGTGCGTTGCGTAGCCGGGTGGCCCGTGACGTCAGCAACCCGTGCACACTGCCTCGGGAGATGCCCTCGCCGCGTGCCTGCCGTGCCGCGCGCAAGCCCGCCCTGCCCGAGAGCAGGTAGCCGAACGTGCGCAGCTCAGCTCTGGCCGCGGCGGTCCTGTGGATCAGCCCGAAAGCCAGCGCGCGCAGCAGGCAGAGCGCTGCCAGCCTCGGCAGGCCTAGCAGGAACGACAACCGCCCGCAGTTCACCAGAAACGTGCGCACACCGTGCGCACGGTCGGCAGCCAACACCGAATGGCCGCGCAGCGCAGCAGCCTGCCGCAGGCCGCGTCCGGTCGCCATGGCGTGGCGCATCCTCGCCTCTGGTACGCAGAGCACCACCGTCCCCGCGAGGTTGGCCCGCCAGCCGAAATCGAGGTCGTCGCGCAACATCGGCAGCGCAGTGTCGAAGCCACCGAGCGCGGACCACAATTCCCGGCGGATGAGCGAACCGGCGGAGGAAACCGCAAGCACCTCGGTCCGTTGCTGGAAGCGCTGATCGTCCCCGGTGTCGGGGAACCGGCTCCAATCCAGCTCAGCGGCGGCGATCCCGGTCTGTAGATGGCCGCCGGCGTCCGTGGACAGCCCCGCCTCCACCACCAGCCGGGCATCCGACCAGGACAGCGCGAGCGGCCCGAGCACGCCGACGGAGGGGGACAGTTGCGCCGCGTCGAGCAGGATCTGCAGGCAATCGGGCTCTGGCGCGCAGTCATCGTGCAGCAGCCACAGCCACTCCCCTGGATCACCCCAGCGTTGTACGGCGTGGTCGACGGCCACTGCCACCGCGGCCCCGAAGCCGGTGTCCGCCTCGCAGTCGAGCACGCCGTCCAGTACCGCATCGGCGTCTCGAAGCGCTTCCGCCAGCAGTTCGGGTGTGCGGTCAGTGGAACCGGTGTCGACGGCGAGCAGGTGTCGCGGCCGGGGGGACTGCCTTCTCAGTGCGGAGAGCGCCTGACGCAGCCAGGTTTCGCCGTCATGGCACACCAGCACCGCGAGTACCGGAACCGTGCTCGGTGGAATCGACACGGGCCTGGACGACACGGACCAACCCTCCCAGCGACTCAGGCGGGCGCTACGCCCGAAGCACGGCGACTGCCTAAGATACCGGCGGCCGCAGCGCCTGCCACTGGTGGTGCCGTGTCAGACCGCGCGCTTCTTGAGCTTCCTGCGCTCGCGCTCGGACAATCCGCCCCAGATGCCGAAGCGCTCGTCATGTGCCAGCGCGTACTCCAGGCACTCTGACCGCACTTCGCAACCGGAACAGATGCGCTTGGCGTCCCGAGTGGAACCGCCCTTTTCAGGGAAGAACGCCTCCGGATCAGTCTGCGCACACAGTGCCTGCTCCTGCCACTCCTGTTCCTCCGGTACGTCGAAGAACTCGGCGAAGGCATCGGCCTCCGCTGGCTCCGCCCCCGGAACCAGTCCAAGCTCGACCACGCGACCTACTTCACTCTCCCACACATCCGCCTCCTCCCACTGCCACTCCCCGGTTGCGCACTCCCCGGTTTGGCGGATGTCGCCCGCCGCCCCACGCAGCGAATGACACCACTGTGATTACACCCGTGTTATCCCAGCTTGGCAACCCGAATCCACAGCTTGGGTGAGGTTTTCCCGAATCGGATTACCCGCACTTCACATCGGCGACAAATCCCGGGCGGGCCGCCACCCGATCCCTCAGGTGAGGATCTCGCCACGTGCCAGGCACACTGGTGCGGTGAACAGGACAATGGTGCGACCCTCACCGATCTTCCTCGGCATCGTCGCGGTAACGGTGCTCGGCGGCGTGTTGTGCGCACTCGGCACGTCCAGTTTCGTGGCCACCACGGGTGTGGTGCTGCTCGTCCTCGGCGGGTGGGGGGTCTCGCTGTGCCTGCACGAGTTCGGCCACGCTTACCTCGCGCTGCGCGGCGGTGACTACTCGGTGCGCGCCAAGGGATACCTCAACCTCGACCCGCGCCGGTACACCGACCCTGTCTTCAGCCTGGTGCTGCCCCTGGTTTTTCTGATTATCGGTGGCATTCCGCTGCCAGGCGGCGCGGTATGGATCAATCATCACGCACTGCGCGACAAGCGGGCTGAGTCATTCGTCTCGCTCGCGGGTCCAGGCGCGAACCTCATACTCGGCGTGCTGATCGCGCTGGCACTGCGCGTGATCCAGATGCCCGCGGTACTCGCGGCCGGTCTTGCCTACCTTGCACTGCTGCAGATCGTGGCCTTCATCATCAACATCCTGCCGATACCCGGCCTCGACGGCTGGGGAGCCATCGAGCCCTACCTCTCCTACCAGGCCAGGGAGTTGGGCGCGAAGGTGCGGCCGTGGGCACCTATGGTGCTGTTCGTGCTCCTCATCGGCGTGCCGAGCGTGACTGGCGCGCTCTTCGACGCCGCGATGTACATCAGCCATGCGGTCGCGGGAGACCACCTAGGTTTCGGGAGCGGTTTCCAGATCCCCTTCGCGAACCTCGCCTACGAGGGCCAGCAGCTGTTCATGTTCTGGCGCTGACCCGCCGGGTGGGCGACGGTCACACCCGTGGCAGTTCCCGCCACCTCGCGCAGCGCCTTGCGGCACACATGCGAGGATCGGCAACCGTGAAGGTAGTGGTCTTCGTCGGCGGTGTTGGTGGCGCGCGGTTCCTGCTCGGGGTGAAGGCTGCGCTCGGGCTACCCGCCGCCGGTGAGGGTGAGTCCACGCACCAGGTCACCGCGGTGGTCAACGTTGGCGACGACCTGTGGTTGCACGGGTTGCGCGTCTGCCCCGACCTGGATACGTGCATGTACACCCTGGGCGGTGGTATCGACGAGCAGCGCGGGTGGGGCCGCTCCGACGAGTCGTGGGCGGTCAAGGATGAGCTCGCGGCCTACGGCGCCGACCCCTCCTGGTTCGGCCTCGGCGACCGTGACATCGCCACCCACCTGGTCCGCTCCCGCATGCTGCGCGCCGGGTACCCGCTATCCGCGATCACCGAGGCACTGTGCGATCGGTGGCGGCCGGGAGTGCGGCTGATACCGGCCACCGATGACAGGTCGGAGACGCACGTCGCCGTCACCGACCCGGAGTCCGGCCAGGACAAGGCGATCCACTTCCAGGAGTGGTGGGTGCGATACCACGCGGAACTTTCCGCCAGTGCGATCGTGCCGGTTGGCGCGGACTCGGCGAAACCGGCGCCAGGGGTGACCGAGGCGATCAGCTCGGCCGACGTGCTGCTGCTCGCGCCGTCCAACCCGGTGGTAAGCATCGGGACCATCTTTGCTGTGCCAGGTATCCGGGAGGCCGTGCTTCGCGGGCGAGCGCCGGTGATCGGGGTGTCACCCATCGTGGCGGGCCGGCCGGTGCGCGGGATGGCCGATGCCTGCCTGGCCGCGATCGGGGTGCCGACCTCCGCGGAGGCGGTAGGCGCGCATTACGGCGCACGCTCGGAGGGCGGTCTGCTTGACGGCTGGCTGGTTCACTCCACCGACAGCGTCGCGGTTCCCGGTGTCGCGGTCGCCGCCGTCCCGCTGCTGATGTCCTCGCCGGACGCGACCGCGCGGATGGTGCACGCCGCGCTCAAGCTGGCAGGGGTGAGCTGAAAGTGGCTCTTGTTCCGTTGAGGCTGCTGAAAGTGGCTCTCGTTCCGCTCTATTACACAAGAGCCACTTTCAGCAGGGGGCGGTCGTGACGGACCACGGTGCGGGGAAAGCCATCGAGATCCTGCCGGTCACGGGGCTGCCCGAGTTCCGGCCGGGCGACGATCTGGCAGGCGCGCTGGCGCTGGCGGCACCGTGGCTGCGTGACGGTGACGTGCTGGTGGTTACCAGCAAGGTGCTGTCCAAAGTGGAGGGACGCCTGGTTGGCGCGCCCGCCGATACCGAAGCGCGTGACACGCTGCGCAGGGAACTCATCGATGCCGAGTCGGTCAGGGTGCTCGCCAGGGTGAAGCGAACGCTGATCACCCAGAACAAGCTCGGCGTCGTGCAGGCCGCGGCGGGCGTCGACGCCTCGAACGTGGCACACGACGAGATCGCGCTGCTGCCGAGGGATCCAGACAGTTCGGCGTCGAAGCTGCGGGACGAGCTGCATGAGCTGCTGGGGGTCGAGGTGGCGGTCATCGTCACCGACACCATGGGCAGGGCATGGCGGATCGGGCAGACCGACGCCGCGATCGGTTCCGCCGGTATCGAGGTATTGCACCGTTACGCGGGCACCATCGACCCCCACGGCAACGAGTTGGCTGTCACCGAGGTCGCGGTGGCCGACGAAATCGCCGCCGCGGCCGACCTGGTGAAAGGCAAGCTCGGCGCGGTCCCCGCCGCGGTACTTCGCGGATTATCCATTGTGGACGACCGCTCTACGGCGCATGACCTGGTCCGCCCTGTCGATGAGGACCTGTTCTCACTCGGCACGAAGGAGGCGATCGCGAAAGGCAGGTCACAGGCCGTGCTGCTGCGTCGCTCGGTGCGGCAGTTCACCGCCGATCCGGTTGAGCCGGAAGCGGTGCGGCGGGCCGTCGGTATCGCCCTGACCGCGCCCGCCCCGCATCACACTAGGCCGGTCCGCTTCGCCTGGCTGCGCGGCGCCGCACCGCGGGCGAAACTACTTGACACGATGCGGGAAATCTGGGTTGCGGACCTGCTGGGAGACGGCCTGCAGCGGCAGCGGGCGGAACGCAGGGTGGGCCGAGGCGAACTGCTGTACACCGCCCCGGAACTGATCATCCCATTGCTGTTGCTCGACGGTGCACACGACTACCCAGACCAGCGCAGGCGCGCGGCGGAACACACCATGTTCACGGTCGCAGGCGGTGCAGCGGTGCAGGGGCTGCTGGTCGCGCTCGCGGCGGAAGGTCTCGGGTCCTGTTGGGTCGGGTCCACCATCTTCGCCGGGGACGCCGTACGCGCGGTGCTCGACATCCCCGATCACTGGCAGCCGCTGGGAGCGATTGCGGTAGGTTACGCCGCAGACGGCCCGCCGCAGCCACGACCACCACTGGCGTCAGGAGATGGGCTGCTCGAACTGTGAGCCTGCATTCCTCCGCAGCGTCCACATTGGATTCCTGGCGTCCGCGATCGCAGCAGCAGGATGCGCTGCGGCAGGCGTTCCTCAGCTTCCTCGCGGCACGTGAGGATGCCTGCCTGCGAAGCTGCGTGCCAGGCCATATCACGGCATCAACGCTGGTACTCGACGCCGAGGGTGAGCGCGCTCTGCTGACGCTGCACCCCAGGGTGGGGCGCTGGCTGCAGCTCGGCGGCCACTGCGAGGAGTCCGACAGCACGCTGCTGGCAGCGGCACTGCGGGAGGCGACGGAGGAGTCCGGCATCGCGGGCCTGCACCTCGACCCGCGGCCCCTTCACCTGGACGTGCACGCGATCACCTGCTCGCTCGGCGTGGCAACACGCCATTTCGACGTCCGGTTCGCGGTGCGGGCGCCAGCCGGCGCCGAGGCGGTCCGCAGCGTTGAATCGATCGACCTCCGCTGGTGGCCGGTCGGCGCTCTACCGTCCAATGTGGACACAGTGCCGGAGCTGGTCGAACTCGCACTCGCGCGCCTCTGATCCGGCGG
>JBOHEL010000119.1:0-11062 GCA_050700995.1 Sciscionella sp.
CAAGCACAACGACACCTGTTCAACAAGGTCCTCGGCCAACTCCACCACTGCCTGCAAACCCGCTGCCCCTACGACGAACATCGCGCGTTTCCACCTCCTCCCGCCCTCGCGGCTTGACTTCTAACCTCGTGAGATGTCTTTCCAGGTCTGCCGCCCATATGCGAGCCCGTTGTGCGCTCTACCAGCGCACGCTAGCTCCTCGTACGATGCTGTGGGTCACCGCAGATGTCAATGGTTTGTCTGGACATCTATCCAGACTTGAACAGGCGTGGGCGAACCCTGCGCAGGTCAGCAGACAACCTCCAACCCGCTACCCCCACCATTTCAGGGCACTACGGCTGAGTGCGGGAGAGCAGGTCGTCAAACGCCGCGCGCACCAGCGACGCGAACTCGGCGGGATCGCTGACAAAACCCGAGGTGGTGGTCAGGCCAAGCCCTGTCATCTCGCCCCAGCGTAAGGCGCAGACACCAAGAACGACCCCCTCAGCAAGGGGCAGCATCGGATACACCGCACAGACCGGCGCGCCTGCCAGGTGCGGTAGCTGCCGGGGCCCGGGGAGTATCGACACGATGACGTTGAAGAAGCGCCGACCGTAGAGCCTGCGTAGCACCCACGCGTGCATCGGAGCCGGGAGCAGACCGAAGGCAGCCATGGCGAGCTGCGACGCGGCGGGCTGGCCACGGCGCTCCAGCGCCTTGGTACGCGCGGCGATCTCGACGAGCCGCTGCTCCGGCGACATCGGGCCGACGGGCAGATCCAGCGAGAGCGCCGCACTCCAGTTGCCCGGCGCGCGCGGCGTCCCGGACGGCGGCATCGCACCTCTCGCGGTCTTGGGCACCAGCGCACGTAGCTCACCACCAGCAGGCGCGAGTCCGGTCGCATCGAGGGTCCGATGCACTGCCTCCGCCACCACCGCGGTCAGCAAGGTCGGCGAGTTGACACGGTGGGCCCTGGCGGCCTGCGCGACCTTGGCAGTGGACAGCTCAAGCCAGATGTAGCGCTGCTCATGGGGTTCCTGACCCCTGTCGATCGAGAGAGCAGGTGCGGTACCAGAACGCGCGAGGCTCGCCAGCCCCGTCACGACCTTCCGATAGCGTCTGCGCCGCTGCGTCCACGACGGCTTGGCGGGCCGGGTCGGCTGCGGCCACCCGCCGCACGCGAGGCCCTCATCGGCGAGTAGGCCGAGCAACATGCTGAGCACCGCGATCCCGTCGCCAAGCGCGTGATGCATCTTCGCCAGCACGACCGTGGTCCCCAGACCGCCGCCGTGCACGAGCCGCAGCTCCCACGGCGGCCGCTCGAGCGAGACCGGGGCCGCGAAGAACTCGTTGACAAGGGCCGTCCATTCCACGGTGTCGCCTGGCACATCCATGCGGTGCTCACTGATGTGGTTACGGATGTCCATTCCGGTCTCCACACGCCACGCGGGCCGCTGAAACCATCGGCGGCCTACCAGCGTTCGCCGCAGTTGCGGCAGTAAGTCGAGCCTGCTCTGCAGCGCGGGGAGGAGCGCGTCGAGCCGCAGGCCGGAGTTGCCCTCCGGTCGGCCATCGGTGGCTATGATCGCGCCGACCTGCTGCGGCGACCACGGTGTCTGCACGTACACGAACAACGCGTCCTGCGGTCGCAACGGCCGCACCGACGACCCGATCGCCGACTGGCGTGCCAAGCGCCCGTGCGCTCCCGGATCCTGTGTCACCACATCATGATTTTCTACCAGTCATCACGCCTGCGCAGCGGCAGCCCACGAATTGGGAAGCAACTCTCCGGGGCACCGACCACCATCCCGTGGACGGGCCGCTATTGGCGTACCCGGTGTGCCCTGATGTGCCACGCTCGGTGTGCGATCGATCACGATCGCACACCTAGCGGCATGTACCGGCGCCTCGAGCTGATTGAACCCGATATGAACCGTCCCGCGCTCCTGCGACAGCCTGGGCACAAAGTCACCGGCTGGCCTGCCGTCGCGCTCATCGGGGCCGCGTTCGCGATCACGATGCTCGGCACCACACTGCCCACTCCGCTGTATCCGCTCTACGAGAAGGCATTCGCCTTCGGCGGGCTGATGACCACTGTGGTCTTCGCGGTGTACGCCGTGGGCGTCACAGTTGCGCTACTGCTGTTCGGCCATTGGTCGGACCAGTTGGGCCGACGGCGAATGCTGCTGGCAGGACTGGCGACCTCCGGACTGTCGGCAATCGTCTTCTTCCTGCACCCATCGCTCGGATGGCTATTCGTCGGTCGGGTGCTCTCGGGGCTTTCGGCCGGTATCTTCACCGGCACCGCGACAGCCACAATCGCAGATCTCGCACCGCAGCGCGCCAAGGGCCGCGCGAGCCTGGTAGCTGCCGCGGTCAACATGGGTGGACTGGGCGCAGGCCCATTCCTTGCCGGTGTTCTCGCGCAGTACGCGCCATTGCCACTGGCGCTATGTTTCATCGTGGACCTCGTCCTCGTTGCGGTAGCCGCCCTCGGCGTGTTGGCCGTCGCCGAACCCGTGTATCCCAGCCGCATGCCCCGGCTGCGAACACAGAAGATCAGGGTGCCGCATGAGGTCCGTGGCGTCTTCACCCGCGCGGTCATCGCCGGGTTTGCCGGGTTCGCGGTACTGGGACTGTTCACCGCGGTATCGCCGGCATTCATCGGGCAACTGCTACACGACACCAATCATGCGGTCACCGGAGCAGTAGTGATCTCCGTATTCCTTGCCTCCATGGTGGGTCAGGCGTTGTCCTCAATGCTCGGTGAGCGGCGCGCCCTCGTGACCGGTTGCTCAGGACTGATCGGTGGCATGATTCTTGTCGGCGCCAGCCTGCCCGCCCGTTCACTGACCACGCTTGTCATCGGCGCGGTCGTCGCCGGTGTCAGCCAGGGCATGAGCTTCCGGGCCGGACTGGCATCGGTAACCGACGCTAGCCCACCGCATCGGCGCGGGGAAATCACGTCCAGCTTCTTCGTGATGCTCTACGTCGGCATCGCGATCCCGGTCATCGGCGAGGGCGCGGCGGCACAAGCCTTCGGGCTGATCCCTGCCGGTATCGTATTCGCGGCCTTCGTCGCCGTGCTCGCCACCGTGGCACTGCTGTTGCTGGTACGGCGTAGCCCGCGAGCGCACCGTGCACCTGTCACCACACTGGCCACAATAGACAGTGGAGCCAGTTAGCCGAACGCCCAACGGGCTACCGTGACCGGAACCTTAGTGTCCTGCGCTCGGTCACCCGCGCCACGAGTGTGCACGATCAACGTCATATACCGTGACTTTGTTCGCGTAGTTCAGGTACGCGTATACGTTACCGCTCCCCCGTTGGTAGGCCAGCGTGTGGAAGCCCGATTCAGTCGGGATATTCATGATATTCTTCTTGCTGTTCATGTCTACTACGCCCATGACGCCGGCCTTTCCCTCGCCCAGAAAGAGCAGATTCCTACCCGGATCCCCGGTGACTTCGTCGATACCTGACGCGGTCTTGACCGTGGCCTCGACGACGCCGGTCTCTGGGTTGACCGCGAGAACCTCGGCTGCCGTAGTAGCGACCCAAAGCACGTGATGCCAACGGTCGTAGTAGATGTCCTTGGAACTCTCGCTGGCAGGCACCGGAAGCGTATAGACTTTCTCGACCGTGCGAGTATGGGCGTTGATGACCGCGACCGTGTTATCGACGGACTGATAGATCCGGTCGGTGCGGCGAACGTAGGTGCCAAGGTCCTCGCCCGCCTTCGGGTTGGCAGGGCCCAGTCTCAGCGCCCCTCGGATCGAGAATGGTGCCGTGGCCGAGAACTCTTCCATGTTCCCGGAGTCGACATTGCCGACGAACACGGAGCGATCGCGGGAGTCATAGTAGACGGCATCTGGTGCCGCACCGCCCGACGGGACGCTCGCCACAACCCGCCACGTCGCCTTGGAGATTACCGCGACCTTTCCCGCCGAAGCCTCGGCCACGAACACATAACGCGGGCCGTAGTCGATTCCGTTGGCATCGATCACACCAGGGACGACGGCTCGAATACTGTTCGTTCTGGTATTGATAACCACCACATTGTTATCCGGGCTCTGGGAGATGTAGACGCTGCGCGCACCCGGGTCCGACCTCACCACGTCGCCGTGCCCACCCACACCGGGCAGCCCGATGGTCTTGGCCACGGTCACGGTGACAGGGTGGCAGGCGCTGTGCTCGGCGGGATGCGTGGACTGCCCACCTTGATGCAGCGCGGCGAGGTGACCGCCCGCCATTGCGAGCAATGCCGCTACCACTGTCGTTGACGAAGCAAGCACCTGCATCTGTCGCCTCCGGACTTGAGCCAGCTCGAACCAGTCCGAGTTACCATACTACATACAGGCGACAGTATTCAGTATGAATTTCGCGCTATTCGTGTCACAAATGAACCACCCATGCCCTATTGGCCATTATGGGCGAATTTCGGCCGCACCACCCTGCCACCCCGCTGTGGCGGGGTGTTCGAGGAAGTTACGACGAGTCGCCCGATCCCGGGCAGACGGCGGTCGCCTGCAGGTAGCCGCCATCCGCTATTTCGGCGAGGTGCGCCATGGCGCGCTGCGACGGGGCAGCCTGCGCATCCAACCCGTGAAGGTAGGCCTGTGCCACCAGCAACTTGCGGTAGCCGCGGCCCCCTGCCGCCTCGAAGTCGGCCTGCTCCAGCAACAACGTCGCCATCACGGTACGGGTCATCAGCTCGGCGTACCCGGCAATACGCACCTGCTGCACGTCCTCGGGCAAGCGCAACAACGCGTCTCCTGCCTGCACCAGCGACTGCCAGCGCCGCCGCAACTCGGCGACTGCCTCGGCGCCCTCGGGCACAGTCACTGCCGCCAGCCGGTTCGCATAGACTTCCGCCACCGTATGGTGGCCGTGCTCGCGGCGCAGGCAGCGCAGTACATCCAGCGCTATCACGTTGGATGACCCCTCCCAGATCGACCCGAGATGCGCGTCGCGCAGTAGTCGTGGATTTACCCAGTCTTCGATGTAACCGTTCCCACCCCGTACCTCCATGGCCTCGCCGGTGACCCGCCGCGCCTGCTTGCACACGGTGTATTTCGCCAACGGCGTCAGTATCCTGATGATCCCGCGCGCCGCCTTGTCGCCAGCGTCGGCTTCGTCCAGCCGTGCCGCCGCTTCCAGCACCAAGCCAAGCGCCGCCTCCGCGTCCAGCATCATCGACAGCAGCGTGGCACGCATCAGCGGCTGCTCGAACAGCGATTTGCCGAACACGATCCGGCCGCGGGTGTGCTCGACCGACTCCAGTACCGCCCGCCGCATCAGCGCCGCGGCACGCATCGCATTGGACAGCCGCGAGACGTTGACCATCTCCGCCATCTGCCGGAAACCGTTCGCGAGCTGCCCGACCGGAACCGCAAAGGCGGCCTCCAGTGTCACCTCGCCGCTGGCCATCGAACGGCTTCCCAGCTTGTCCTTCAGCCGGTCGATCCGGTAGCTGTTCCTGCTGCCGTCCGGCCGGCGGCGGGGAACCATGAACATGCCGAGCCCCCTGGTGCCCTCCCCCTGCCCGGGAACGCGCGCCAACGTCAGGATGATGTCAGCGGAGACGTTGGAGGCGAACCACTTGTTTCCACTCAGTGTCCACTGTGTCCCGTGATTAGTCGCGGTCGTCGCGGTTTGCCCGACATCGGTGCCGCCTTGCTTCTCCGTCATGAACATCGCACCGGTAGCCAGCAGATCCATGCCGGTGGCAGTGAGCGCCTTGATCTCGTTGCCGAAGCGCTCCGGGTCGAACAGCCGCAGGATCCTGGCGGCCGAATCCGTCATCGACACCGGGCAGGCCAACCCGAACTCCGCCTGCACGAAAACGTAGGACAGTGCGTACTTCACCACGTGCGCTACCGGCGTCGGCCAGCCGAGCACGCCGCCGCGATGCGACATCGCGGCAAGGCCGAACCTGCCGAACGCGAACTCCGCCATCCGTTGATAGGCCGGGTGGTAGTCGATCTCGTCGATGCGCTCGCCGGACGGCGAGTACTGCCGCAACCGCGGCGGGTTGGCGTCGGCAACGGCCGCGCACCGATCGAGTTCACCCGCCGCGAGCTCACCGAGCTCGGTCAGCGCCGGGTCCACACGCGCTCGATCCGGCTGCGGCAGCAGTCGGTCAAGCAGCCCGCGCAGCGCCGGGTCGCGCTCCACGAAGTTCATGGCCGTCCCTTCAGTTCAGTACCGCGGAACTCACCGCAGCACGGCGAGGCAGTCGACCGCGGTCGCGGTGCCGGCGCGCGCATCGAGCAGCAGCGGGTTGACGTCGAGTTCTGCGAGATCCGCCGCTTCGTCCTCGGCCAGCCAGGACAACCGGACAATCGCATCGGCGGCGGAATCGAGGTCACAAGCAGGCCTGCCCCTGACCTGCCCGAACAGCCTGCTACCTCGCAGCGACCGCAGCATCCTCAGCGCGGCATCGTGATCCACCGGCGCAGCGGCAGCCTGGCTATCGGCGAGTACATCGACGAACACGCCACCAAGGCCGACCACCACCACGGGCCCGAAGGCCGGGTCCTGCTTGATACCGACGATCAGCTCGACATCGCCACGCGCCATGCGTTGCACGAGCACCTTGGCGTCGGCGACACCATGCTCGTCGGCCAGCGCGAGCAGGCTCTCGGCTTCCGCGCGTACCTCCGACGGGCCGGTGAGACCGAGCCGCACGCCGCCGATATCGCTCTTGTGCCCGACCGTGTCAGCGAGCAGTTTGACCGCGACAGGAGCGTCGATCCCGGCCGCCGCGACCGCGGCCGCATCCGGGGTGTCGACCGGTAGGGATGGCGCGCAGCGCACGCCGTACGCGGCGATCAACCGCGTAGCGTCGTGCTCGTTGAGCTGGTCCCGCCAGGAGGCCTTCGCCTGCCGCAGCACCGCACGAGCAGCGTCGCGATCGATGCCGCGCGGGCGTTGTGGAAGTGGCAGCGGCGGCCGGAGACTGAAGTCAGCGAGCGAGCCGAGCGCGGCGGCGGCCCGTCCGGGGTCGGCATAGCAGGGAATACCGAGTTTCCGCAGCCGCTCGCGCGGCCTGCCGCTGCCGCCGGTCCACACCACAACGAGTGGTATGTCGGTCGCGCGATACGCGGCCTCGATCGCGTCGATAAGCTGCGCCGCGCAGCTGTCCGCGCAGCCGAGCAGCACGGCGATCATGTGGGTGTCGGGATGCTCGACGGCGACGGCCAGCGCGCGGTGCAGGATCTCCGGTTGGCTGATGAGCGAGCCGGTGAGGTCGACGGGGTTGCTCGGGGATCCGTAGCGCGGGATGGCGGCGGCCATCCGCTCGCGCCACGGCTCGTCCCATTCGCTGACCTCCAGCGCCCGGCTTGCGGCCGAGTCGGCCATCAATGCCCCGGCGCCACCGGATACCGACAGGCTGGTCAACCTGCGCCCGCGCGCTCGCCTGCCGGTGGCGAACAGCACCGCCGCGTCGAGCATCGACTCGGTGCCCTCCACCCGCACGATGCCGTACTGCCGTGTGACACCGTCGAACACGGCGTCCTCACCAGCCAACGACGCGGTGTGCGATCGCGCGGCACGGGCCCCGGCCGCGGACCGCCCGACCTTCACCAGGATGATCGGCTTGTCGAGCTCGTGTGCCCGGCGCGCGGCGGCCAGCATTCGCCGACCGTTGCTCACGCCTTCAAGGTATGCCAGCAGCACGCGGGTCTGCTCGCTCTCCACCAGCGCACCGAGGATCTCCGCGACCGAGAGGTCGGTCTCGTTGCCGGTGTTGAGGTAGTGCGAGATCCCGAGCCCCATCTGCTGGGACTCGCTGAAGACGAACCCGCCGAAGGCACCGCTCTGGCTGAGGAACGCGACCGGTCCCTCGTGCAACTCGATGTCCTCGTCCAGCGCCGAGGTGAAGGTGGGTACCGCCCGGTCCCGCAGGCTGATCATGCCGAGGCAGTTGGGGCCGAGTACCCGGACACCGCTCTGCTCGATGGCTGCCTCCAGTTCACGCTGCGAGGACTTGCCCTCCGCACCGAGCTCGGCGAATCCGGAGGCGCCCACGATCGCGGCGCCGACGCCACGCCGACCGCAGGCGCGTAGCGCATCCGGCACCTGATCGGCAGACAGCATGATCATGGCCAGGTCGATCTCGCCATCCACCTCGTCTAGACTCCGGTAGGCGGCAAGGCCCTGCACCCGCGCCCGGCCTGCGTTGATCGGCAGGATACGGCCGGTGTAACCGAACCGCTTGAGGTAGTCGACCGGCCGGCCGGAAAGTTTCAGCGGGTTGTCCGACGCCCCCAGGATCGCGATGGATCGCGGGTGCAGCAACTTGTCCAGTTCCCCACCAGCCGCCGTCGACTCCACTGCTTTCACTTGCGCACCACCCTTTCTCGAAGCCAAGCTGCTGCTCGGACACCGGCGTGAGCCGTTGGCACCGAACTCGCGCTCTAACTCGCGAGCTCGGTCAGCGGCCTGCGGCTGGTCCGTACCGCGGAGAGCATCAGCAGCAGCGCGACCAACGCGACCCCGGCGAGCAGCCAGAACACCGGGCGGGGCCCGAAGGCTGCCAACAGCGGCACCACGAAGAACGGCTGTATCGCCCCACCGGCGTGGCCCAGCCCGTCACCGATACCCATCGCGGAAGCACGGGCGCGGGTCGGGAAGACCTCCGCGGTGTAGGCGTAGGCCGGGATGATGGTCAGGAAGATGCCCATGGAGGCGAGGAAGCTGCCCAGGGTGATCACCGCCGGACCGGTCGCTACCGCCAGCAGCACGAAACCGGCGCCGAACACCGCCAGCCCGCCCATCACGCCGTACTTGCGTTCGATCCGATCGATGATCAGCGGCTGCAACGCTGCCCCCGCGACCCCGCCGATGAACCCGACTGCGGTGATCAGCACCGCGTTCGGCGCGGGCGAGCCGAGGCCCCCGATCAATGTGGTCTCGTAGGCGAGGAACGCGTAGATGGCGATGTAGAGGACGAACCAGAACGCGAAGACCGCGGCCAGCCGTCCTCGGAACGGTGACCGGAACAAGGCGGTGGTGGGGAAGGCCGTGGTCGGCTGCTCGCTGGACACCTCGGGCAGCGGACCGAGTTCGATGCCGGTGCGGCTGGTGCAGCGACGCTCCATGCTGGTGACGATCCGCTCGGCGCGGTCGAAGTCGTCGTGCGCGGCAAGCCATCGCGGCGACTCCGGCAGCAGCTGATCCCGGAAGAGCAGCAGCGTGAGCACGATGACCGCGGGCAACGCGAACAGTACGCGCCAGCCGGTACTGCCTCCCAGCCCGAGCAGCGGGATGGCCAGCACGGCGGGCACGATGTTGCCGACCGCGGCCCACACGATGTTCAACGCGAGGTAGCGGCCGCGGCGGTGCGCCGGGGCAAGCTCGCCGATGAGGGTAGCCGCGAGCGTGATCTGGGCACCGATGCCGATGCCTGCGAGGAACCGGAACCCCGCAAGCGAGGCCGCGTCCCAGGAAAATGCGGTGAGCAGCGCGGCGACGGTCAACACGCCAACGACGATGCCGAGTGTGCGGCGCCTGCCCAGCGCGTCGGCGACGTTGCCGAGCAGATAGGCGCCGACGATGTAGCCAATCAGGTTCGTCGTGATTGGCAGCGCCTCGGCGCTGCCGGTGAGGTGCAGGCTCTCCGTGATTCGCGGCAGCGCGACACCGATCACCGCGATGTCGTAGAACGCCAGCAGGTAGCAGAGTCCGAGCACGACGTATACAACGGGGTTGAGCCCCCAGGCCGGCAACCGGTCCAGGCGCTCGTTCACCCGCGCACGACGCGCATCGCTTGCTGTTGGCACTGACACCTGCGACATGCCTCACCCTCCCGGCACCCGCCCGCACAGTTCACGTGCGTGGGGACCAGCGACCGATCACTGTGACCGGCACTACGTCTGTTGTCGAGACGCTAGGAGCATTCACTGTGTGCTGTCCAGCACCAAAATGCTCTACTGTTGTGTCGCTTGGAGGACATAATGTGCTCTGGCCAGGCGCGATGACTGCACAACAGCTGAGAGCGCAGCAGAGACGACAGCGACACAACAGATAACAGCGAGGAGTGATCGCAATGGAGCTGCGGCACCTGGAGGCTTTCACCGTCGTCGCGGACGAGCTCAACTTCCGCCGCGCCGCCGCCCGGCTGCGGGTCTCGCAGTCACCGCTCTCGCAGCAGATCAAGCGGCTGGAACGCGAGGTCGGCGCGACGCTCCTGTACCGCACCACCCGTCATGTCAAGCTCACCGCGGCGGGCCAGGCATTCCTGGCGGAGGCGCAACGCGCGCTCACGGCGGCACGCGCGGCGCCGAGGGTCGCCCGGCAGGCGGCAGCGGGCCAGATCGGGACGGTCAGGGTGGGATTCACCGGCCCCGGCTCGTACCAGGCGCTGCTGATCACCGCACGAACGTTCCGGCAGCACCGGCCCCATGTACGGTTCGACACCGTCCGCCCAGTGCTCAGCGGCGAGCTGGTGGAGCTGCTGCACCGGGACGAGCTCGACGCGGCGTTGATCCGCACCCCGATCGCCACCTCCGGGCTGCGGGTCCGCGTGATCACGCACGACGCGATGGCCGCCGCGCTGCCGTCTGGGCACCGCTGGGCCGAGAGGGCATCGATCGACCTCACCGAGTTCGTCGATCAGCCGATCATCGGCTACCCGTCCGGTCGAGGATCCGCGATCGCGGGTGTCATCGACAGTTCGTTCATCAACCAAGGCATCAACCCGCACATCGTGCAGGAAGCACCCGACACCCACACCATCATGCTGCTGGTGGGGACGGGCGCGGGCATCGGCTTCGTGCCCGCCACCGCAGGACATCTCAAGGTGCCCGGCGTCGTCCTCGTCCCGGTGCGCGGCATCCCGCCGCTCGGGCTGGCCATCGCGTGGCGTCCGGATGGCCGCAACCCCGCATTGCGGGCGCTGGTCGACCTGCTCGACGACATCGCCACCGAATGCGACGCACACTGAATTCGACCCACACCGAGCCCTAGCCGACACCACAGGCTGCGCTAGCCGGAGTACAGCCTCGCGACCGAGATGCCGGGTGCGCTCACGGCATCACGCCGACGGCGCGAGAACCCCTTCGGCGGAGGTGAACACGAC